>JAJZXZ010000033.1 GCA_021806185.1 Microcaldota archaeon
CTTGTTACGACCTGCCATTCGCCATTGATGGACGAATACCGTCTAGCAAACGCCGGCACCACCATTAAACCCCATATTGGTGCTCCATTAAGATATATTAGCATTTCGCGCGCTATCGTTACTGTCTTAGTACTGCCTTCATTATCCTGCCCCTGTCCTTTATGCTGTCAACGACCTCGTCCGCCCCTGCAGAAACCAGCTCGTCTCTGCCGTACCTGCCGGACGCGATGCCTATCACGTTCGCGTTGGCGGATTTTGCGCCCCTGTTCAGGCCTGGATGGCTTGCCAATACCCAGACAGTCGCGCCGCCATCAAGGCCGAACTCGGATTTAGCCCTTGATATCGCCTTCTCGACAATCGCCTTGAAGTCCGTTTCCCTGTTGCCGTATTCGCCGAGCTTGAAGTACTCTGAAAGGTTAGCCCTTTGAAGCTTGTTCCTTACAACGTCCTCTATGTCGCCAGTGACGATGCCTACCAGCGTCCCCTCCTTAGCGAGCGCATCGAGCAGCTGCTTTGAGCCGTCCAGCACCGTTATAGGGTCGCGCCCCGTCACGTTGTAGTATGAATACCCGAGCTCTTCCGCACAGCTCTCAAGGCGCGCTCCGATCTCCTCCTTAGAGACGCCGTTCTTTTCGAGTATGTCTGCTATCATGATTTGCGCCGGGACGCCCTCATAATCCTCAAGCCTGAACTGCACCTCAAGGCCATACTTGCTCCTTATCGCCTCGAACACATATTCTGACACGTCACGCTGGTCCTTCAGGATGGTGTTGTTTACGTCTATCAGAATCAAGCGTCCGGTCATGCTATCCCTTGTTATAACCTTGGAAAACAATTAAAATATATCGCATTTGAACCGCATACCGGTGTGGTAAATTGAAAGGGCTGTACATTAAGCATGAGGAAAGGTTCGGGACCGTCCTATCCCACCTATACTCTGCATTTTCGAACATAAAGAACATGAGGGAATTCTATGGTTTTATAATAGACGACTTGAGAGAAACCCGGTTCAGGTCAATTCTTGATGTTGGCACCGGTCCGGGCGTGGTCCCAATAGCGCTGTCGGAGCTCAAAAGCGCAAAGATATACGCAATTGACCCTTCGAAAAGCATGATAGCCATAGCGAAAAGGAAGGCAGGCAATTCCAAAAAAATAGATTTCGCGTTGGGCTCAAGCAGGCACATCCCTTTCAAGGCGGAATTTGACCTGATAGTATCTAGCTTGTCTTTCCACCATTGGGAGAAGAAGAGGGAATCGCTGCAGTACCTGAAGAAATTCTTGACAAAAAGGGGCCAGATAAGGATATACGAGCTGCAGAGGAAAAGGAAGTTCATGCTTCCCGGGCTCGGTTCTCATACGTTGGATCCCAGCGAGGCGATTGTTGTCGCAAAATCCAGCGGATTGAGGGTCACAAGAATAAAGAGAAGGGATGGTTTTATATGCTTGACGATGAAACCTTAGTGTTGTGATTTTATGATGCCGAACCTAGACCCCCGGGCATTGAAGGATATGATGGCCAAGATGGGGATAAAGACGAGCGAGATAGATGCGCAGAGCGTCACCATACACTGCACCGACAAGGACCTGGTGATAACGAACCCGCAGGTGACGAGGATAGAGGCGCAGGGCTCGGTGAGCTTCCAAGTAGTTGGAAACGTTCAGGAGAAGATGCCCCTCGCAACTACAGAGATAACCGACGATGACATAAAGTTCGTGATGGAGAAGACGGGAGTTAGCGACAAAGAGAGAGTGCGCACAGCGCTCAGGGCATCCAACGGCGACCTCGCAGCGGCGATACTGGCTCTCACAGAGAAGTGATCCATTGGTCAAGCTCTTCATCTTCGACGTGGGCAGTGTGATCACCACAGGGTCGCGATACGCAGAGATCAACGCCCGCATCTCGAAGGTGTTCAAGGTCGACAAAAGCGAGATCCACAGGTCCCTTGCGCCGCTTTACGATGCTGCGCAGAATGGAAGGATGAGCTCATCAGTATTCTGGAAAAGGTTTGCGGAAGGGCTGGGCGTAGATTCGCCGAAACGCCTCAGGGCCGAGTACACAAAGGTCTTCATGGACCGTCCGCCGAGCAGCGGCATCAACCCTGGCGTCCGCAAGGTAATAAAGCTGCTAAAGAGGAGGGGGTATAAGGTCGTGGCTCTGTCAAACACCGTGATGACCAACGAACCGCTCCACCGCGAGCTCGGCCACTACAAGCATCTCGATAGGGTATTCCTCTCGCATAGGATAAAGGCCGCAAAGCCTGACAAGCGTGCGTTCTTGCATGTGCTAAAAACAATGAAAATCACGCCCAAAGACGCGGTATTCATAGATGACCAAGCAGCGAACGTAGGTTCCGCACGTCGGCTCGGAATCCATGCAATACTTTTCAAAAATACGGGGCAGCTGAAAAAGGAGCTGCGCCGGTACCTAGCTTAAAGGCCGTTCAGCACAACACTATCCCCTGAGCTCTACCTTGTACGCATGGGCGTACGGCACGCCCTTTATCGTCTTAATATGCCCTTTTTCTATGATCCTGTGCTTTATCGCAACATCCACAGACTCCTCGCCAACCACGTTGGCTGATACGATCTCAGTTGCCGGTACATCCGGGAACTGCGACGGCACTATGAGCGATCCGTTATAGAAGTCTGAGTAGGTCTTCAGGTCCATCACCGCTTTGCCGTCCTCCAGCACCTTGCCGATTAGCGACTCGTCGCACATCGCTATTATCTTGCCGTTCTCGGTGTTGTGCACTTTTACGTAGATCAACGAATCATCCGTACATGTAGAACAGCACTGTTGAGAAGAGGTAGAGGATCCCGTAAGTGCTGAGCCACATCCAGCTTATGATGTTGTTAGTCAGGAAAGCGATTACGCCCATTGAGAGCAGCGACGCGCTCAGCACTATCTCGGTCTTCGTATTGGAGAGCGCATAGAGCACATTTCGCCTCTGCCTGCCGCCGCCCCTGACGCTCTGCCAAAGCGGGCTTTTGCCCCATATCGCGGCGATAGCCGCCTTCGCCCTCGCTATCGCCAGCGCGAAGTTGAGCACAAACACCATCGCGCCTTTCTTCACCGACCCGAAATACACTTTGGTCAGCACGACAGGCGCTATCATCGAGAGCACGAACGCTATGCCTCCGAAGAGCTCCAGGTACCTGGTTATGTAGGTCGCCCGGAAGAACTGCGTTATCGTGAGGTGCATGAACGGCAGCGTAGAGAAGGCTATGAAGACGGAAAGCATAGTGAAAAGTATAAGGACAATCGAGAGGTAGTTCAATCCGAAGCCGTGGCTGTAGTAGTCCATGGCAGCCCAAGGCGACAGCCTTTTCGAGTCAGAGCTCCTCTTCATGAAGTAGCGTATGAACTGCGTGTCGCCGTAATTGTACCTCCACTGCTGCTTCACGAGCGAGCTGTACTTCAGCATAGGCCTTCCGAGCGCATACACCTTCGGTATGTGTATGCTCTTGTAGTTATGCAGGTCGCACTCCAAGCTGAAGAATGTATCCTCTATAACGTATTCTGGGAATCCCCCTATATCATCAAGCACGGATTTCCGTATCACGCCGCACGAACCTGCGAATATGGCGGTGTTGTTGAGCGCCCTGTGGGGCTGTATGAACCTGAAGAAGAAGCCGTCGAAGAGGTCTACGGCTTCAGAGAAGACAGAGCCGCGCTCTGACCTCTTTTCAGTCTGCACGTAAGCCATCTTGCTGTCGCCGAAGTAGGGCAGCACCTCCCTTAGGAGGCTCCTGTCAACCAGGCGTTCGTCCGCATCCATCACCGCCACGAACTCCTCCCTGCACTCCTTCAGCATGTTGTTCATAGCGCCGGCCTTGTAGCCACGCCTGCTATCCCTATGGATGAACCTAATCCCATTCACCGAGCAGAAGCTCTCCAGCGCCTCGACTGTCGTTCGATCTGTCGAGTCATCCAGCATGTAGAATCTCATCTTGCTTTTCGGGTAGTCCATGCCGAACAGCGCGGTCATGTTCCTCTTTACCAGCTCCGGGTCCTCGTTGAAGACAGGCATGACCACCGCTACGCTAGGCAGCCTGCGCAGGGGCTTGAGCCCCTTCTTTATCTCCTTGAGGCGCGTATCGTAGAAATATGACCTGAAGTATGATATCGAGGCGTAGATGTTGAAGAAACCCGCGAATACGGCAAGGGAGAGGAACGCGATTGCAAGGAAGAAGGTGTACGATGAGTTCACCTCCATGAACATGTATATCGAGAATATGATGCTTGCCACGGAAAGCACGAAGAAGATCGACACCGTGGCTAACCTGACAGCTACGCCCCAGCTCAGATATTTCTTCCACATTTTGCTATCACCTATATAAAGAGCCAGCTCAAGACTTATAACCTATTAGCTCTTAAATAGATA
>JAJZXZ010000034.1 GCA_021806185.1 Microcaldota archaeon
GGTGAGCAAGTCTACCGGAAAAGGAGCTATAGCCGCGGGCAGCTTCCTGCTAAAGGGCGAGCGCGAATGGTACCGTAACATGGCGCTGTCGCTGGTCTTCTTCAAGAAGGAATCGAGGCTCAACGCCGTGCCGGAGATATGCCTCTACAGGCTCAAGGAGCGCGGCGAGGCTCCAGACGAGTATGTTATCGTGAGGCACGGGAGGGAGAAAAAATCCGATGCTGCAAGGAAGATACTGGATGCGCTGGACCTGTCGGACATGGATGCATTGATGCAGCAGTTGCCGTCGGGCACATTCAGCATAAGGAAATACGGAGAATGAGGTTTTTTCTACTCGATGGCGGTATCGTCAAAGCGCGCTAATGCTCTGGACCTGGCGCCGCTCCTCGCAAATGAGTTTGCACGCATCGCTGCTACCTTGTCTTCATCGTTAGAATCTATGTTCCCAAAGCTGAAGAGCTCCAATCCGTTTGGCGGCCCTCCAAAATTCAAATAGTCAAGCATGCCATCGTATACGTCATAAGAGACCGAAAAGACCCTCTTTCCGCCTATCTGGGAAATTTTGTCCCCTTCAAACAGCTTGATAACATCATTGGTTCTCCTTCCATTAACATAGACAGGAGTCCTTCCCCTATCGTCTTTGTACGATGCATGGAAGCAATTTATCGTTGCTATCGTCACGCCGGGAACTGTCAATACGCTTCTATCGCACTCTTCGACCTTCTTGTCTATCTCTGTATCGTGGAAGACTATGTACGCAGACGACTCGCCCCTCTCGGCAACGCCATCTACCACGTATACCTTTCCGGCCTGCATGAGCGGGCTCTCTGTTTTTGGGACAAACTGCCTAAGGAAAAGATTAGGTATCCTAGGCCTTGTAATGGTAGACATGTCAAGGCTCGGACTGAATACCCTGCCTACCCTCAAAGAGAGGAATCCGTAAACCCTCTCCAAATTCGGCTCTTCCAGCCTTGTGAAGTATATCCTCATTGTTATCTGATCCTCTCCGCACTGCGCCGGCGTTAATGGTCCACCG
The DNA here is from genome assembly GCA_021806185.1 of Microcaldota archaeon. The sequence continues at coordinate 1,037 of JAJZXZ010000034.1, forward strand.
GCCTCCCCGATAGGCTTCTGGACCTCTTTTACCTTCAACTCAACAAATAGCCTAGACACGTTGTTTGCAATATTGACCGCCTTGGACATATCCACAGAAAGAATCCGGTATTCCACGCCGGCAATGAGGCGTTCCGACCGCAGCATTCCAAGCTCTTCGAAGAATCTGGCTCGCTTAAGCGCTGCTGAAACGAAAAAGGGTGATATACGGTTATTCCTGTCGTCGCCTCTAAGGTCTGGCCTTGCGGCGCAGCTGTCTCCCAGCACGCAAAAGGATTCACCGTCAGATAGGACCTTTTTCCCTATGATCTCTGGGAGGGCATCAGCCACATACTCGTCCGCTGGCAGCGCCAGCGCGGCAAGCAGCCCATCCTGTCTCTCTAGTATGACCCCCATGGCGAATGAGGAGGAATCCAGAAGCTTTAATCCCCTACCCGGCTTTCCAGCGTCTCCCATCTCAATCGGCGGGTCACTACGGTCAAGAGGCTTGGGATACGCAGCTACTATCTCATAAATGCCCGGCTGCAACCTGTTTAATCCACCCATCATGTCAATCTGATTGTGCATCGCCGTCTCAAGCTCACTCCGGATCTGTGCAAGCATGCTGCTGTGTGTAGTAAGCGGCATACGATCAATACCACTCGGCTTTTCACATTCTTATTTTTTTCCGTATTAAGCCATGCAGCAGGCAATGCGCAATGTTGACCGTCAAAATGCAGGGGGTGAGATTTGAACTCACGAACCCCTAAGGGACTGGACTCTGAATCCAGCGCGTTTGACCAAGCTCCGCGACCCCTGCACGGATAACCCTCTTTTTTATAGATTTTTATTCCTTGGGTGCATAGCATTAGCGTGCAGAAGATAAGCACCATAACCGCCACGGCAGTCGGACTCGGCGCGATAATAGGCGCAGGGATATTCGTGCTCAGCGGCACGGCGATAGCACAGGCCGGCGCAGACGCTCTACTCGCATTCATACTCGTAGGCGCTGTCGCGCTGATAATCGCCCTAGAGCTTGGTGAGCTAAGCACTCTCTTCCCGAAGCTGACGGGCGCAAGCTACTCGTATGTGTATGAGGCGTTCGGCAGCGAGCTCGGCTTCATAATAGGCATAATGCTCTACTTCAGCTTCGCCACTGCGATATCGGTGGTGGCCCTGGGCTTCGGCTCGTACTTCGCCAGCTTGGTGGGAGCGCAGCTCGGTGCCAACAGCATCCAGCTCTTCGCCATCGCGCTGATAATAGCGCTATCAGCGCTGACCGTAGCTGGGGTAAAGAGGGCGGCCCGCGCAGATCTCGGCCTTGTGGTGATAAAGATAATAGCGCTTCTCGTCTTCATAGGCTTTGCGCTGATATACGCCTTCCACGGCTCCGCATTCAGCCTGCACAACTTCTCGGTCTCCGCTTCGCAAGGCACGGCAAGCGCGTTCTTCGCAGCGAGCATAGTGATATTCTTCGCGTATACTGGCTTCCAGGCGATAGTGACCCTGACACCTAGGATAAAAGGGGGAGGCAGGTCCGCGGCGAAGGCGACAATACTCTCGGTTGTTATAAGCATGGTCCTCTACATAGCGATTGTCGCAGTGCTTATGCTGCTCATGCCCGCATCGCAGTTTACCGTCAGCGGCGACCCGCTCGCAGCCGCCCTCTCGCATGTGAGCGCTCCGTCCTGGATATCAATTGTGGTAGGCGTGGGAGCGCTTGTCGCAACCGCGTCCGCTACCCTGGCGATGATGATAGCCGCGTCCAACCAGCTGCACCAGGTCGGCAAGGACGGGCTGCTCCCGAGAGTCATCAGGGGCTACAACAAGAAGAGGGGGGTCTCAACAAAAGGGGTCGTCGTAACGGCCGTAATCGCCATGATAATGCTTTTCTCTGGCAACATCTTTGTCGTGGCTGCGATAAGCAACTTCGGCCTGCTCATGGCGTTTCTCATGACGGGCTTCGCCCTGATGCACTTCAGGAGGCGCAGGGCAGAGCCAGAGTTCAAGATGCCTCTATATCCGTACCTGCCGGTGGTTGGCATCATCGCCATACTCCTCTTCATTATAGGGATGCCGAAGACCGCGCTGATCATAGGCACAATCATGGTGCTATCGCTGATAGCGATCTACTATACGCTTAGGGAGATGGCCGGCAAGCGCGTCGTCAAGGTGAAGATTTTCAGGTAGTCGTATGATGGTCGGTATAGTCGGGGCGCCGAACAAGGGAAAGAGCACACTTTTCTCTGCGCTGACATCGATAGACGTTCAGATTGCGGATTACCCGTTCACAACCATAAAGCCCAACATGGGCGTTGCTTACGTCACAAAAAGGTGCGTCGATGCGGAGCTGCACGTGAAGTGCAACCCGAAGAACTCAATGTGCGTAGATGGTACCCGAATGATACCCGTGAAGCTCATCGATGTAGCTGGCCTCGTCGAGGGCGCGCACTCCGGAAAGGGGATGGGCAACCAGTTCCTCAACGACATAGCAACTGCGGATGCGCTCGTCATAGTGGCCGATGCAAGCGGGAAAACGGACACAAACGGCAACCCGTGCGAAAGCTGCGATCCCACGAATGACGTCAGCGTGATAACCGATGAAATGGCTGCATGGCTTGCAGGGATAATATCAAACCATTCAAAGGAGCTTTCGAGGGCCAAGGAGGGCGCAAAGGCGATCGCAGCGGTGCTGGCTGGCCTCAGGATCACCGAGGCGCAGGTATCTTATTCGATAGCGAAGTGCAACCTCGCAAGCTCAGGGATACAATGGAATGAAGCCGAGACGCTCAGGTTCTCGAGGGAGCTTCTATCGAGATCGAAGCCTTTCCTAGTAGCGGCCAACAAGTCGGATGTCAGTGGCTCAGGGCAGAACACCGAGAAGCTGAAGGCCGCATTCGGCCCAGAAAGGGTTATAGCGTGCTCCGCGGCTGTGGAGCTGGCGCTCAGGAAGGCTGAGCGCCAGGGCATAATATCCTACAACGCAGGAAGCGGAACCGTCGCTGTGCTCAAGTCAGGAATACCGAAGG
>JAJZXZ010000035.1 GCA_021806185.1 Microcaldota archaeon
GAACTTGCTGTTGTCAACCTCTGTCTTCTCGAGTCTAACTCCTGCGAACCTCTCTATCGCGCCTATCATGCCGTGCTGGTCTCTTGAGAATATCGTAAAAGCCCGACCTTCGCGCCCCATCCTGGCAGACCTGCCTATCCTGTGTATGTAGACTGTAGGCTCATCTGGCGCATCGAAGTTTATTATGTCGCTTATGTCGACTATGTCTATGCCTCTTGCGGCGACGTTCGTGGCTATCAGCACTCCGTTGTCTGTCTTCCTGAACGAGCCCATCGCGGCTTCACGCCTAGCCTGGGTTATTCCGCCGTGCAGTATTACCGGGCGGTAGCCCTGATCTCTCAGTATCCTGTACAGGATGTCTGCGCTCCTCTGCGTCCTTGCAAAGATGACAGACTTCCTGGGCTTGTAGTGGTCCAGATAGCCCAACAATGTCGAGAACTTCGATGAGTTATCAACCATTGTGTAAAGATTTTTCACCGTGCTGACTGCGAGCTCCTCTTCCCCTCCGACGCCAATGTCGACCGGATTCCTCATGTAGCCCCTAGCTATCTCCTTTATCTTCTCAGGCATTGTGGCGGAGAACAGCATCGTCTGCTTGGACTCTGGCGTGCTCTCTATTATGTATTTTATGTCATCTATGAATCCCATGTCAAGCATTATGTCAGCTTCGTCAAGCACAAGGAATTTTATGCCTCTGATGTCGAGGTCCCCCCTCTCCATAAGGTCTATTATCCTGCCCGGGGTCCCGACCACGACGTTTGCCCCCTCTCTTATCCTGTCGGCCTGTGGCCTTGTGGAAACTCCGCCGTAGACCACTGCCGTCCTGATATTTGTGTGCTTCCCAACCTTGCGAGCTACTCCTTCTATCTGCAGCGCAAGCTCCCTTGTTGGGGCCACTATCAGCGCTCCGACTCCACGGTGTCGCTCTAGCAGATGCATTATAGGTATAGTGAACGCGGCCGTTTTCCCTGACCCGGTCTTTGACCTAACTACAACATCCTTGCCCTGCAGGACCATCGGTATTGTCCGTTCCTGCACCTCGGTAGGCTCTTTGAACTGCAGCTCGTTTAGCGCATCCAATATCTCCTTTTTCAATGAAAACTTCTCGAAACCCGCCATACTCTTACCATTTTATTCTCTTATATTCCATCTAGAGCGAAAAACGCTTATTCGGACGCTTCCTGTTAAAGAATAAGTAGTCTTTCCGTCTTAAACAGTTAATGTTTGTAGCCCAGATATATAAACCCTTGCACCAGCAGGACCAAAGCGATAAATATCTTGAAGGGGCTCCCAAACCTGTTGATCGCATGGATACGCGCGTTTTGAACGCCTCGGAAGCTAGACAGCCGGCTGCAACCCCTGGAATGGACCACGCCAGAATGACATTGTACTTGCGCGGATGGGACCCGCGCGAACGCAGGTGGCTGAGGAATAACCTCAAGGCTGTCGCGGAGCTCGCCGCCCACTATTCCAGCGAAGAGCACCAGCTCCGCAGGCCGCACATAACCGTAGGAGACGATTGGGAGAAGCCCGTGGCATCAGCATCGGTGTGGACTACACACGCGTCATGCACCTCACTGCAGCCCCCGATAGCGGAAATAAAAGTTTCGCTATCGTATGGAAAGGGGAGCCATGTCAGCCTGGAGAATGCGCAAGCGAAGCTGGAGTGCAGGTACGCCCACGACGACAGCCACAACGCCGGCAAGGTGGTCGAGCTCATATCATCGGTGTTCATGAGGGGCAGGGAGGCGCTGCAGGCAGCCCTGCATGATGCGCGCGAGAAGGAAGCATGGGGAAAAGGCAAGACCAGAAATCTATAAATAGCACTGATTGAAAGTATTACGGGTGAAATTTTGCTGGGCAGGAAGGAGGTAGTCCAGGCGCTCTCGATGTGCCAGGACCCGGAGCTAGGGGCCAACATAGTCGACATAGGCCTGATCCAGGGGATAAGCGTGACAGAGGGAAACGATGTCAAGGTGACGCTGACGATGACTAGCGCGATGTGCCCGGTGACAAGCATAATACTTGCTGATGTACAGCTGAGGCTTGAGGCTCTTCCTGGAATAGGCAAAGTCGACGTCGATCTGGTATGGGATCCGATGTGGAGCCCAGAGATGATGAGCGACGAACTAAAGTACAGGAATTAATAGACGAGGCCCTCATCAGCGCGCTTGTAGTTGAGCAATTCCTTCTTCGTGAACCACACCAGAATCTCCCTTTCTGCGGATTTCGGGCTATCGGATGCGTGGATTATCGAAAAGATAGTCCTTCCTGCCTTGTCGGCAGATTCGTAGGAATCCGTAGAGAACATGCCCCGGATGGTAGACGGGTCAGCCCTGTTTGGCGATGTCGAGCCGCAAAGCCTTCTGGAGCTGGCTATCGCGTCGTTGCCCTCAAGCACAAACGCTATGACAGGTCCGCTTGTCAGGTGCACCATGAGCATCCCGCGCACCCTCTTGCCCAGCTCCAACGGCGTTTCCCTCATCTTGAGCCCTTTTGCCTCCAGCCCTCTCTTAGTGTTGCGCCATGCATTCTCGTACCATTCCTTGTCCAATGGATAATGCATTTCAGCAAGCTTCCTGTCAGGCATCGCCATTTTCATGGCCACTATCTTCAGTCCTGCATCCTCGAACTTGCTTATTATTCTTCCGGAGATCGCCCTTTTTACCCCCTCCGGTTTTATCAGTATTAGCGTACGCTCCATCTTATCACTTTAATCGGTATGCCATCAAACATTTAATAGCTTGTGCTGCGCGGCTGTGCGGCTCTTCATAAGCTGCATGGTGGCATTCACCTCCCTTTCTTCGAAGCTGGGATCGCCGTTCGCTGCGCAACCTTCGAAAGCTCCGCTTTTATGTACCTTTCATTCTCTACTGTGCTGCGCGCCTTTATGTCTACGCCGTAGTTGGAGATGTTTATGTCGGTAATGAGGATGTCCGGCCTTCCTTTCATTGCAGCGCCCAGCCTCTTGTGCCTGCCTATCTCCACAAGCAGCCTTCTCCGGAATGCGCCGAACTCGACGCTCTGGGGCAGCTCCACCCGCACATTTATCTCTATCACATCAGACACCGCATAATTCATTATCACCGCCTGGTTCATTATGCCGTTCGGCACATAGATGACCGTACCGTCGTCCAGCCTCATCCTCGTATATATCAGGCCTATCTCATCTATGGTGCCGGAATAGCCCGGTAGTATAGCCCGATGGGTATACGATGGAGGGAGCATGCCGTACTGCCACGTGGAGAATGTCACCCTATCCCCATTGGCGAACGGCTTCGCCGCCATCATCGATACGCCGGAAAAGAGGTTGCCAAGCGTAGACTGCGCCGCAAGGCCTATCACGATGCCGAGGAAGCCGGCCCCTATGAGCAGGCCGGTCAGGTTCACATGGAAGAGTGAGAGGACTAGGAAGAGTATCACTATGTAGCCTATGAGGGCGGTAATCTTCGAGAGCGGCTTCTCGTCCATCCTGGGCCTGCGCCTTCCATAATCGAGTATGGAGCCCGCAAAGAGCCACGTGGCTAGGTAGCCGAATACTATCGTTATGGCCGCGTCGAAAGCCTGGCCGTATGCGGCTTGGCTGATGCCAAAGAGCGCAAGTATCGGGCCTGAAAGCACTACGAGCGCCACCCCGGCTGCGATAGATATCACGAATCCAGCGACATAAAGGCGGTATCTCGGCATTGCGCTTGTGCTACCCATAACTCCCTATTTGGCAGCAAGCAATAAAATAGTGTTGGCTCCACGCGCCAGTCTTGCGCTTCCATGGGCTTGCCTAAAGCTCCCTCAGCGCATCTATGGGCAGTAGTCTGGAGGCCTTCCATGCAGGGTATGCTCCGGCCGCCACGCTGACTATTACGGCAACGAGCATGGCGACAAGCACGGTCTCTGCCGATATGACTGGCGTGAAT
>JAJZXZ010000036.1 GCA_021806185.1 Microcaldota archaeon
CGATGCCTAGGAGCTCCTTCAGCGCGACACCACCGGCCACGACCACCAGCTTCGGATCTATTATCTCGAGCTGCCTGTAGAGGAAGCCTCTGCACAGCGCTATCTCTTTGTCGGAAGGCATCCTGTTCCTATACGGGAAGAACTGCACAACGCTTGTTATGTAGGCCTGCTCCCTGTGCAGGCCAGCGGTCAAGAGCAGTCTTGTGAGCAGCCGCCCGCTTATGCCGATGAACGGCCTACCGCTCGCATCCTCTGATCTGCCTGGCGCCTGCCCTATCACAGCTACCTCGGCGTTGAGCGGGCCCTCTCCGGCTACGAAGTTAACGCTCAGGTCCCAGCGCTTTACCCTTGATGGCAGTTTTTTGTACTCGCTGTTCAGCTTCTCCATCATCGCCTTCTTGTCAAGGTAGCTATTCACCCCGGCTATAAGCTCTTTTGTGTCTTTGAAGCTAGCCTGCCTGAGAGCATCCTTGTAAGCGAGCCAGACGTATCCTACGTGCTCGCTAGACACCCTCACTCTGGCCCCAGCCGGCACCTCTGCGATAAAGACTGTCACTATCTTCTTGACGCGCTGGCCCTCTTCCGTAACCCAATAAGCCATCGAGTGCCTGAAAAACCTATCCGGAGCGACGTCCAGCCCGGTTTCCTCCTTCGTTTCCCTGAGCGCAGTATCGATGATGTGTTCCCCCTTTTCTGCGTGGCCTTTCGGTATATCGAGCCAGCCTTTCCTGTTGCGCAAGAAGAGGAAATGCCTCTTCCCCCTCCTGTACGAATACACGAAAACGCCGCCGTCATATACGAACTTCAATAGATCACGCATAGTTTGCCACAGCGTATGCGGAGCACATTATGCCGCTTGCACTGTAGTCGAACGAGCCGGAGAGGGTGTTGTATATCACGGATTCGATGTAATTGAAGAGCCCGGCCGAGGCATAGCTGAATAGGGTGCATGACTGCACGCCAGAGCTCGCGAGCCTTATGAACTCGTAGTTGACCGAGAATAGATGGCCGAATATGTCCACCGGAGCGGCGAAGTAGTTTGTCTCAAAGAGCTTGCCCCCGGAATAGCCTACGATGCTGGTTATCCTCACCCCGTTCTTTATCAGGTATGAGCCGGTGCTCACGATCTTGCTGTACTTTGTGACGGCGGATCCGGGCAGCGGCCTGTTCAAGAGGTCGGCCACCACATAAGTGGCGTTGCTCGATGAGCTGCCGTTGAGTATCGCAAGAGCTGCTGTATAGTTCTGCGCCCCCACCTTTATCACATTTGGGGAAAAGCTTGAGAATGCGGGGCTTATCGCTCCGTAAAGGCTGTTTGCGTTGACGGCCGACATGTTGCCGTAAAAGAATGACGGCGAAGCGTACGCTGCGCTTAAGTATGGCAATGAGAAGAGCAGGCCTATAATCCCTAGCGCAAGTGGCAGCGTCCAAGAGCGCCCAAACCCTCCTATTTTAGCGCTGAAATCCCTCTTCAGCGCCCTGAGCTCGCCCCTCTTCAGCCTATCGAGTCGCATCCCGTATCTTGTCGCAATGAGTATCATTACAATGATCACCGCATAGAACATTATCTGCCCGGCGAAGAGGTGGAATACCGCTACAGCCTCCCCTATCCCGTAGTAGGCCCAGTTGTATGATATCCAGAGCATTCGGGCGAAGTTGAGCAACAGCATCATTGCAAGTCCCGAGGCGAGCCACATGGTCTTCCTGCCAATGCCTCCTCTGTACAGGTAAGCGACAGGTATGAGGAACATGATGAGTGCCACGAATGTGCCTATTGGCGCGCACGTCGACGCGATCGATATGCTGGTGTTCGCCGATGATGTTATCGTAATTCCGTGCAGTGTGCCAGGCACGCCAAACTGCTTCAGCGCCCCGTACACAAACGCGGCGTTGATGTTCGCGAACGCCTGGCTCTGGAGGAGCAGCGGCATCAGCAGGAGCGGCGACATGAAGAGCGCGTAGATAAGAACAGGTGCCATCTTCCTGAGCCCAGAAGCCCCGAAGAGCATGAGTATGAACGAGACGAGCGCGAGCGGTATCAGGAGCGCGTCTATCCTGAATGTGGCGAAAACGAAGGAAAGCCCGACTCTAGTGTATGAGAGTAGCAGTATGTACAGTACGAAAACGCCTATCCCGTAAGCGAGTTCTCTCCCGCTCCTTGCCAGATGCAGATCCTCCTTCATCGAGAAAAGTATGAAAACAGGGAGCATCAGCATGACCACTATGACATACGATGCCGGGTCGGTATCCAGCACGGAGAAGTTCGTCGAAAGCAGCGTTCCGAACATCGTGAGAAGTGTGGCGATAAAAAGCACTATGATGCCTAATACCTTCCCTGGGTTAGTGCGCATGCAAACACGTTAATCGGTGTCCTCAGCCGAAATGGGCTTCATCACATCTCAGTAGTTACTCTTGTCTTCACAGGACACTATTTTAATATTAGTTAAGATTAATAATGCTGTGACAACTGGGTTTGTAAATGCGAGGCGGCTACAGGTATATAGAGCATACGGCTGACGTCGAGTTCGTCGCGTACGGCGATACGCCCGAAGATCTTTTCGAGAACGCCCTCCTCGCCATGTTCAATACTGTAGCCGACATAAGGAAGCTAGCCGCGCACAAATCCAAGGCTAGCAAGTTTGAAATAAGGGCAAAAGGCGACAATACCGAGGATCTGGTATGGGAGACGCTGCAGTCGGCGCTTTCGATCTCAGAAGCAAAAGGGGTGTTTGCTTACAAGGTCGAAAAGCCGCTTTACAAGACGATGCACAATAGCAAATGCCTTTTCTCAGCCATATGCAGCGCGAAAGCGAAGGACCAGAGGTTCGCGAAGCTTGAGGTGAAGGGGGTTTCAAGGTTCGACTTGAAGTTCAGGGAGGCTGCACATGGCAGCCGGAAAGACGGCCATGGTTTCGAGGTAAATGTGGTCCTAGACGTTTAGGCCGGCGGGAGCATGCGCGAAAAGCCGCGCACCAAGGAAACCCACCGCAAGAAAAGTATCCATTTGAGGGTTTACAAATATCGCTCAAGAGCCAGGGAAGGTCTTGTTTGTAACGCATCAGGCCCAATGCAAGCAAGCATAGCCAATGCGCTATATGCTGCACCTATCAGAAGTTTTTCCATTGGTTTGCCTTTAGCTTGTCCCCAAGCAGGGGCTTTAGCAGGTCTATATAAGCGTCATACTCCACTTTCTCAGAGCTTATCCAGTTCCGTAAGCTGTTCGGTTGTATTACAAATGAATATTTCTTGCCTGACACGGTGACTACCTTCATCATCATCTTCATCATGGTCACTATTGCAGCAGGATTACGCACAATGTACATTGCTTCTATGTCAGAATATGGAACCTCAAAATTATTCGGGTCTGCCTTCACGATATCATCTGAGATCGGA
>JAJZXZ010000003.1 GCA_021806185.1 Microcaldota archaeon
AGACAGCAACCATCAAGCTCGTAAGCACAAAGGCCAAGGATGCCGATTCGATAGCGAACCAGATAAAGGAGATAACCAAGTCAATAAATATAAAATGCAAGGGCCCGATACCTCTTCCCACAAAGGTGGTATCGCAGACAACCAGGAAAGCGCCGTCGCACCAGGGGAGCCACACCTACGAAAGGTGGGAGATGCGCTTCCACAAGCGCCTAATTACCATAGAGAGCAGCGAGCAGGCGCTCAGGCAGATAATGAGGATAGTGGTGCCTGACACGGTGCAGATAGAGATGAGCCTGGGCTAATCTGCTGATTCAAGAAAGCCAGTTGGTTATAATATTTTACAACTAAGTGGTATTCAACAATCATATCACTAAAGTTATAATAAAATATAACTTCGGTTATAAAATAGGAAGATTTATATATTTTTAGCTACTAAAGTTATAATAAAATATTACTTTGGTAATTCTATGAATATTCCGTTGAGGAACAGGCTGCAGAAGAGGGCACAGAGGGACGTCGCCCTGCTGGAGGATGTTCTTGTCAGGATACTCTACGAGGCAGACAGCACCGCCGAAATACACGGAGGCACAGCCATCTGGCGGTGCTACGGCGGAAGAAGGTTCTCCAAGGACATCGACATATACCTGGCGTCTCAGGAAAAGCTCCAGGAGCTCAAGGAGCGCATAAGGGTCGTGGCGGACAGGTACAACGCAAAAGTTGAGAAGCTCAAGGACACCGGCCACCTCATCTACATCTCCTTCTTGTTGGACGACATCTACTCCGAAATAGACATAAATTACAAGGCGTATTACAGAGAGCCAGTGGTGAGACAGTACGAGAACCTAGATGGCTCCTTTTATGATGTGCTGACGCTGCCGCCGGAGGCCCTGATAGACGAGAAGATAAATGCGTACGCAGACCGGGAATCCATAACGGATCTATATGACATAGGGATACTGCTGGATCATGCCGATGTTAAGGCCCTGAGACCCAAAATGAAGAAATTTGTTTCATCATTGAAAACGCCAGCTAGACTGAAAGAGGAGGAATCCAGGTTACAGGGTCTCATATACGAGGGGCCGATACCGTCGTTCAGGACGCTTGTTGACCGCATAAAGGGTAAGATTTCATGACAAAATACATAGGGCTTTTGCGAGAAAGGTTCAACAATTATGACTACCCGGTCTTCACGCTGACCGATGCGAGGGTCCTGCTCGGCAGGAGCAAGATAAGCGAGGGCTACCTTAAGACGCTGATCAACCACCTGATGAAGAAAAACGAGATAAGGAGAATATCCAAGGGCGCATACACCTTCCATGATGACATCGCAGTTGTCGGCTTTGCATTCAGGCCGTTCTATTACGGATTGGAAGATGCGCTGTCCTATAGGAATCTCTGGACGCAGGCCACAAACCCCATAATCATTACAGGAAATCCGGTGAGGGAAGGCGTGAGGAAATTCGGAAACGCGAATTACATAGTAAAAAGGATTAAAACAGGCCTCTTCTTCGGGTTCGATTTCATTAAGCACTACGACATGTGGCTGCCAGTGTCAGATGCGGAAAAAACACTGATCGACCTAGTCTACTACAAGCACGGCGTAAGGGACGATGCAATGGGGCCTTTGCTAGAGTCTATAGACAAAGAGAAGCTTGATGGCTATCTAGAACATTACAGCCAAGGCTTCAGGAAAAGACTGCATTCTTATATTGGTAAATCCAGATCGGCGCCGGGGGAGGGCTGGTATGGGATGAATGTGCAGGGCGCGCGCGTGTGATGTCTCATCTCGCATTCTTCTTTATCTCCGATATCCGCTTTAGCAGGTCTGCCTCCTCAATGCTGATGAGGTTCGCGAACTCCCCCTTCAGCAGCCGCTCGTCCTCATCTGTCACCCTTGTGTAAAGCACGTGCCCCTCCCTCACCTGTCGGCCAAAGGTGGGCTCGTCCATCGATATCGCGACGCTGTCGCCCGCCCTTGCAGATTCGAGCGGAGCCCTCTCCGTCTGTATCCCCTTTATCTTCCCTACGACCTCGCCCGTGTCGCTCATAAGCAGCCAGCCGACCTTTATCCTTCCAGCTGTGATATTCACGCCGAATATCGCCGGATGTGATACGCGGAAACAGCTGTTAGGCAGCACCTCAACCCTGCCTGGGAAAACTATCCTGCTCTCTGCTTTGCTAAGGCTGCTCCTTTGCATCTCATCTATGAGGAGCTTGTAGTCGTCTATTAGCTTGTATATTATATTGCTGCTTATCACCTTCACCCCGCTATCGAATGAGGCCGCCTGCGCCTCCTGGTCGATCGTCACGTTGAAGGAGAGCACCACCTCATATGCGGGATTCACGGATAGCTGTGAAAACGCGTCCACCACGTCCCTCCTGGTCACGCTGCCCAGCCCCTTCTTGCTTATCCTGAAGCCCATGCCCTCCATGAGCTTTGATATCGCCTCGAGGCTGCCTATCGAATCGGCCTTTAGCACAACGCCGTTCTTGTCCGTCTGGAAGACGTCGCCGAGCTCCGCGCTTACCTCGCTCGCATAACCCTCATCTGAGACCTGTACGACCGGGGATCCGACCAAGGCCTCCTCGAGCCCGACCCCGCTTATCTTGATCCCCACGGCTGCTGATACTTCATCGACATAGTCGAACCTGCTCGCCCCTTCGTGTATCTCCTGCAGCGGCTTGGCCTTGAGCAGGGAGCGTATCTTTGCGGTTGCTATGCCGCCAGGGGTTGCGAACGCTATCGTGTCGTTGGCCCTCAGCGAGCCGTCGTAGAGTATCACATCGATGGTTGTGCCAAGCCCCTTGACCTCCTTCTTCTCCAGTATGCTTCCCCTGCCAGGCCCCTTGACCTCTATGCTGAGCCTCATCTCGAGGTACTTCTGCGCCAGCCCGGTTGTGACCATGAGCAGCTCTGACACGCCCTCGCCTGTCTTCGCGCTCATCGGCACTATCGCGAGCTCTTTCTGGAAGTTCCTCACACGGTCGTAGCGCTCCGCGTTGAAGCCGAGCTCGCTGAGCTTCCCTATGACCTGGAAGATTCTCTGCTCCAGTGCATCCTGCACGTGCTGGTTCTGCCCCTTCACGGCGTCAGCGAAGCTCTTCGACTTGCTGTCTATCCAACCGGTTATAAGGTCTATCTTGTTGGCTGCGACTATGAACGGGGTCTTGTACTCCTTGAGTATCTCTATAGCCTCGATCGTCTGCGGCTGGAAGCCCTGCGCTATGTCGATGACGAGTATGGCGAGGTCGGCGACGCTGCCGCCCCTCCTCCTAAGGTTCGTGAAAGCCTCATGGCCGGGCGTGTCTATGAAAAGAAGCCCTGGTATGGTTATATCGCCCATGCCCTTGAGCATAGGCCCGCATATCTTTTCTATTACGCTTATCGGGACCTCGCTCGCGCCTATGTGCTGGGTTATGCCTCCGGCTTCCCTTGCGGCTACGGTCGAGCTCCTTATCCGGTCAAGAAGCGCGGTTTTGCCGTGGTCTACGTGGCCCATTACCACTATTATAGGCTGCCTTATCATCGCCATCACAAAAAGAGTACAGTATTCTCTCTAGTCTAACATATAAAAAGTTAGCCCCATTTAAATATACCGAAGAATGGCCATGCAGAAACGTCTTAGCCTGGGGTTATAATGTCAGCGCTCCTCCACAGGTACAACGAGGCTATCGTGCCGTACGGTTTCCATCTCTCTGCAAGCTCGGAGAACTTGCTCCCTGTGGGGTAATCCTTAAGCCCGTATGCGCGCTTTATCGCTTTCTTTATCCCGAGGTCGTCGCGCGGCACGATGTCCGTCCTGCCCAGGCTGAAGATCAGGAACATCTCTGCCGTCCATCTTCCTATACCTCGTACCTCGTCCAGCTCCTCTATTATGTCCTCATCATCCATAATGTCGAACTTGTTGAGTTCGATCCTGCCATCTTTTATCCTTGTGCACAGGTCAACGAGGTATGAGTACTTCTGGGGCGATATCCCGGCTTCTCTCACCTTCTTCTCAGGCGTCGTAAGGAACCTGTTAGGGGAGGGCAACCTGTTATTATACAGCGCCTTGAAGCGTCTTTCTATTGATTCACCAGCAGCTCCTGATATCTGTTGGTATATTATTGCACTCATCAGCGACTCGTATGAGTCGCCGCCCCAGTTCACCCTTATGCGTCCGATCCTCTTTATGAGCTTTGCTAGCACCTTGTCGCGCTTCGAGAGGTGCTTTATCGCTGTGCTCCGGGCACCCTTGTCGTATATGGTTGGAATCTTTCCTTTCATGTATGCAAGTTTTCCGAAGGTTTATAAAAATTGTATGGTCAATGCCGTTATCCGTGTGAAGGAAGTTCTTGCAAAGCTATTTATTTATGGGCATGCAAATCCAAGATGATAACGTGTCAGCCAGGTTTTTCATAATAGCGATTGCTGCTGCGCTGATTGTGGCCCTGCCTGTCTCTTATGCAGCATTGCCTCAGTTTCCAATTACCCCGTACAGCAACGTCACCCAGGTCGGCTACCATGTGTTGAATATATCGACATATGGTTACTTCACCGCTGTAATAGGCCAGCGGAGCTTCAACACGACCCAGAACTTCATATCGCCGAACGAGTCTGGTGTGACGATAAACAATGTCTCGTATGACCTTTATCCAGGGAAACCGGTGTTAATATCCGGCACCAATGATAGCTACGTAATGCTTGTGCGAGTCAACTATATACCCAGGCAACATACCGTCAACGTCAATATATACAGCTTGCAACCCACTATCACAACCACCAGCTCTACAACATCCAGCACGAGCACTACCGCGCCAGCTATTTTGACTACGGTCCCCATCATTGCGCATACGACCTCCATAAACCAAACGACCACCATAGCGGCGCAGCAGTCCGGAAGCCAGCTCGGAAACTTCATAGCGCGGCTAATCGCAGCCCTAAAGAGCCTCTTCTCCAAGCTTTAGCCACTTCACTGTGCCGCACGCAAATATCCTCGGGGATTCCTTCCTCACCAAAAGGAACTTCTCGCCAGGCCGCATGGCGAGTTGCGCCGCCATGCTTATCTCGAAGTAGTCACCCTCCTTTGACATCTTGCATGCGCTTGACCTGAAGCCGCATACGAGCCAGAGCTCGCTGTAGCTAAGGTCCTTGTCCTTCACCAGTCCACTTATCGATATGTTGGCTTTGATCCGCTGCGTTCTCCTGATCTCCGCTCTGGATAGCAGATCTCCCTTGCTTATCTCGTCAGATTCGGCGCCCTTTATGGCTATGCCGACCCGAGTATTGGTTCCTGCTTCATTTATGTCCTGGTCCTGGCTCTGCAACGACCTGATCGTCACTCTCTTGCCGGAGCTGCAGAAAAGCTCATCATGTACCTTTACTACGCCACTCCTGACTACGCCAAGGAGCACGACGCCCACTCCTTTTACATCAAAGGAATGGTCCACCTCGACAATCGGGTCACCGGAGCTGTCAGCCTGCTGCGCGCCCAGATAGGAGAGCAACCGATCCTCTTCCACAACGGTGCTATGCAGCCCAGATTTCTGCATTATTGATGAAGCATCCTGGTCCGCAGTCAGTATCGCCTGTTTGCCGAGCAGCCCGCACCCGATAATGGATTCGCCGAAAAGCCTGTCTATGCTCTTGGTGCTGACTACGATATTGTCTGATATGGTCAGCACCTCGGCTACGGAGTTGAACTTCTTCTCCGCGTCGGTCGGGGTGAGTATCGCGAAAACGGATTCACCATCCTTCCTGTTGTAGAATGTTATGCCGTTTGACGAGCCTTTCTTGCCCAACCTGGCTGCGAGCTCCTGATCGTTCGGCACAGCCACAAGCACATGCTTCATGCTCTCACATTTCTACCTCAAAAAAGTTAAGCTTGCCCTTTGCGGGTATCGGCCTATCGAACCTTATAGGGTCTTTAATCATGAATCCGTATTTGGGATTGGCGTAATCGATCGCAAGATGAAGCTCCCGGTCTTTCAGGAACGCCTCCCTGTCGTTGTATTTCTTGACGTCATATAGGAAAGCCCTGCCGATTATCGCGCCCCTCGCAAGCTTGTAAGGGTCCACGCCTGCTGCAATGCATGCTGCGATGTCGGGTTTCAGGCTTGCGTGCACAAGAAATTTCCCCCTGAACCTGGTGTTCCAGCTCCTCAGCTCTATCGTTTTCCTGCCTGAAATCAACAGGTCCGCGAACGGCTGCTTCATCGATAGGCACTTCATAGAAACAGTCAGCGCGATTTCATGCCGGGCAGCATCTCCATGCTCTGCTTTGCATCCAGCACCAGGGTTATACCCCTGTACTTCTTGACCATCTGGTTTATATGATCCTTGTAGAAGTGCATCGCATCCCTGTCGCCCTTCGCAGCCTCCCTCTTATACGTCTGGCAGAGGTCGCAGTTGTGCGCCCTCTTCTCCGAGCCGTCCCTCCTGTCGTATATCTTCAGTACCACCTTGTCAACACCATCCCTCACGCTAACACCTCCAGCAACAATAGAGTATAACGCAGTCAAGATATTTATGGGTTGCCCTTCATGCGTCTTTATAGGAAAAACCAAATATGACGGTTGTCCATAAGGGCGCCCTGATTTCCGCATGCTCCCATGCCGCAACCGACGATCCTATCTGCCGCTTGGCTGTATCGCCCTGATGCCTGGTTGTACCCTCTCCAATGCCGCGCCTGGCATGTTGAAATGCTCCATGATTCTGCTCTTTACATCGCTATCCGATATGCCAAGCACCATCCCCTTGATAAGCACTGCTACGAAGGCTTCATCGCTCGGAAGCGCCCTCTCGCGCACACGCCGAATCAGGAGGCTATAGGCAGGTTCGAGGCTGAGCCTCGGCAGCATAGCGAACTCCCTCTCAACTATGCCTGAGAAGTAAGAGACCTGCCTGGCCGTGCTCTCATCCCTGAGCTTCGTCAGCTCCTTGCCGAGCGATTCGAGCGCCTCCCCATACGTATAAATCCCGTTCATTGACGGTTCGTCCATCGCGCGTCTCACCAGGGATTCCAGGCGCGCGCGGTCTACATCCATGTTAGCCATGGATTCCAGCGTCATGTCCACCAACCTGAGAAGGCGGTCCACCCTGTAGTCAACAAAATCCTCGCTCCCCCTTGGCGCCCCGTTCCTGGTGGACCACGTCCATAGCTTTGAGCTATGCATGAAATTACACCGCAAATGTGATATTTATAACCTTTCCAAGCTGCTTCTCATGGCAATTAGCAGCATTCTGTGTATACGACATACATGGCGTTGCGTGTGTTTACAGCCATGACCAAATTGCGTGCTGTGGGGCTATGGGCTCTTGCGCGTTGTGCGATGCCTAGGAATGCATCGAGGAATACGCGGCCTTCCATCGTCACACTGCACGTGATCGGCCCGTGCTGCATTGCAACGGTCCTGAGCAGCTTCCCGTTCTCCGCTTCCTGCCATGCGTTTATGCCTCGCATGTCGTTGTCCACGCTGTCGACAGGTTGTACCTGTCCAGCCTGAGCATGCTCCTGTATTCGCTTGCGCTCGGTTGCATGAACATCAATCCGCTGGCGCGCTCGGTCGCCATGCGCAGCAGTTTTATGTCTTGCATGTCAAGGCTAAGAATTTTGACAGATTTGCTCTGCGCCCCTTCCGGCGCAACCTCCAGCATCATGCAGGTCATCAGTGCTTTGCGTCGCCCATCATCCGTCATAACCAAGGCTTTTAAACCTATGCCGCACCTACGGTTCCTTTATAATCCAACGACGGCTCAGAATGGATTCCGCAGCCTGTACCTCGAGCCTCTCCACAATATTTCGCGCATTCTGGCGCCGACGACAAGATTAGTTATAAAGATGAAGTTGATGATGAGGCTTATCGGAAGTAGCGCCAGGTATGGGCGCTTTGCACGGCTGTACATCTTGATGATGCCTATGGCAAACGGAAGAAGCAGTATCAGGTACCACAATGAGCGGAGCGAGAGGATTATCCCGGAGAGCAGCGTCAGCGCCTGCGCGAAGTAGAACAGAAGCCCATAGCGAAGTACCTTTCTGTTCCCGAGTATCGACAATGCGGTCTGCCTGTTGGACCACTCCCAGAACGCCTGAAAGTTGTCATCGGCATTCACGGTTATTGAATGGCTGTTGACATACGTGATCCCCAATCCCTTCTCCTTTGCGAAGTGTGCTACCGCAATATCATCAGACAGCGCTCTCTGGAAGAGCTTGAAGTCGCTGCTGTCGATAAGGCTTTTCCTGAATGCCATCGAGCCTCCCCAGACGAACCTCGTGACCGTGGATTCCATCATGCCGTTGCCAACGAAGCCCCATGCCATCTTGACCTTCGACCAGAAGCCCCTTACCGGGTTGAAGTACGGATAGGTGGTCGCGACGCCCACCTTCCTGTCCGACAGCGGCGCCACAAGCCGCGACACGTGGTCTCTAGCGCATTGCACATCAGAATCTATCACCACATAGATGTCGAAGTCTCTGAACCTCCTCATTGCCGTTATAATCGCCGTTACCTTGCCGCTGCCGCCCTCGTGCCTCTTTGCAGCTACTATGCAGTTTATGCGTGCTCTCCTTATCGCTCCGATTGCCTGGTCATCAGCGCTGTCGACCACAGCGATTATCTGCATATTTCTGTAGTTCTGCCTCTTGACCGAGAGCAGGTTCTGCTCTAAGGTCACATCGCGCCCTTTGCACGGGATTATGACAAGCACTCTTCCTCTCGGGCCTTTCGTGTACCTCTCGCCGCTTCCGGCAAGAACCCCAATAAGGTTCAACAACATAAGCCCGAGCCATGCAAGCGAAATAAGAATAATCAGGATTGAAAAGAGGAGACCCATCCGAGCACCTACCCGTTTACGGCAAGGAACCTTATGTTTGCATCTATCCTCTCGGCGGCCTTTTTCGCCTCTAGATCTATATCCTTCCTCAGATTGTGCTTCCTGCCGAAAAATTCCGCAATCCTCTCCCTAGAAGAAGGATCCTTGGCCGCACCGAACGGGCTCACGCACCTCACCAGCATGTGCGTGCTTGGCGAATATAACTGCATCAGCCTCTTCCAGTTCCGCATCGCCCAATCCCTGTATATATCATCAGCCACCGGGTTTGACCCTGCGACAGCCAATACCCTCCACGAATCCTGCAACCTTATCTGCTTTGAGAGCGCAAAGCTTAAGGCCTTGCGCACAAGCCCCCTGTCTCCGAGCATGCCGATGCTCGCGACAGCCCTGGACTGATCCTGCGGCGTTGTGCCATTCTTGTAGATCTCGATGAACCTTGAGAGCAGCCTTTCGCTCGGGTTGTTGAAAGCAACCGTAGCGTAAACTGCAGCCTTTATGTCATCGTCGATGCTCCTGCCTTTTGCAGAGGCATCGAAAAGCGCTGAGGCTTTCGATACGGTATCCTGGTCTTTGAGCATGCCTAGTGCCGATATCGCGCTGCTGCGCAGTATAGCGTCTGTAGGGTCCTCTCCCTTCTGCCTCCTCCAACCCAGCCTGCCAAGTACGGATTTGTGGAAAGCCAGGCTTGCCTCCCTGGCGCGTCCCTCCCATTTCCTTCCTTTGGACATGGTTGCTATCCAGTTCAGGTGCCCAGAGACGCTAATGCATAGCGGATAATCCGAATCCATCAGGTAACTATCCACGAAATCGAGGTATGTGGAGACTTCGGAGCTGCCTGACCTAATGGCCGCAAACAGGTCGTTCTCTATTCCCCACCCCTCCAGCACGCCCAATTTCTTATCTTTGACCATCCTTCCCAGACTGTCGAGCATAAAGCCCTCGTATGCTACACGGTAGAAGCCTGACTGTCCATAGTTGAGCTTTATCCATTTGCCCTTTATCGGTATCCTAGCCCTGGCATCCGAGAAGAGGAAGCTTCCTGGGCCGTCTTCAGTTATGTAACTTATCGGTATTATCCACGGCTTTTCGTGAATATTCCCAGATATAGTGAAGCGCTCCTGCGAGATGTCAGCGTATCCACCGTCTATCTTGATATGCACCACAGGATAACCTGGCCTCTCGAGCCAGCCGCTCATCATCTCCTTTATCGGCATGCGCTTGCCCTCTGCCATCGCCTGCTTCTGTATTGCGTTCCAGAGATCGGCCCTGGTTGCATTCGAGTAGGAATGCTTTTTCAGGTAGTTGCGCAGGCCTCTTCTGAATGTCAATTCGCCCACATACTCCTTGAGCATCAGCAGCATGCTGCCTCCCTTTTCATAGCCTATGTCGTCGAACATCTTCTCTATTTCTGATACGGTAGCCACCTCCATGCTTATCGGATGCGTATTCCTCATGCCATCTGCGGACAGCGCTGTGCCTATTGTGTCGTACCTGTAGCCTAACATCGTCTTCCACTCCTTGAACTGCCTGTCGACCGCCAGTGAGGCCATAAGGGTGGCGAAGCTCTCGTTCAGCCACATATCATCCCACCATCCCATCGTAACAAGGTCGCCGAACCACTGGTGTGCGAACTCGTGCGCTATCACATTTGCTATGTATTCCTTCGTTGCTATGCCGGCTTTCTTATCGTTGCAAAGGAGCGTACCTTCCCTGAATGTGACCGCCCCCCAGTTCTCCATGGCGCCCGCCGCGAAGTCCGGTATGGCTATCACGTCCATCTTCGGCATCTTGTACTTCACCATGAAATAGGACTGCAGGTCGGCTATGAACCTCTTGCTGTATTCCAGCGGGAGCTTTGTCAGAGCGCGCTTTCCAGGCACGGTTATGACGCTGACCCTCAGTTTATCCAAACTGCTTGATACGCGCTCGAAAGGCCCTACTCCGATGTAGAGCAGGTATGTCGACATTTTCGGCGTGGTGTGGAAGGTTACCAGCTTCTTGCCTGCGCCGATCTTCTTCGTGCTCTTGACCGGCATGTTCGATATCGCGTCCATGTGATTGTCTATCACAAGCGAGAGGTCGAACGTAGCTTTGTACTCCGGTTCGTCTATACACGGCAGCGCCGCTCTAGCGTTTGGCGCTTCGAACTGCGTTGTAAGGATATAGCCCTCCTTACCCTTGTATGTGTATTTGCTCCTGTAGAAACCGTAGAGCCTATCGTTGTGCTCTCCCCGGTACAATATCACTATCGATATTGGGCCGCGCACGGGCCTGCGCAGCCTTATCGTCATCACCTCGTTTTTTGCGTCAAGCCTGAATGACGCTTCATAATCAAGTCCCCCAGACCTTACCTTTACGCTCCTTATCTTAAGCTCCTTGGCGTTCAGCTTTATGGTCCTTGTGCGCCTAACCGCATTGGCCGTTATCACTACCTCTCCATCGAACCTGAAACTCTTCATGTTCGGAGTTATCCTTATCCTATAGTTGAAAGGGATTACGCCGACTCCTATTGTAGCATGCCTGCGTATCATGACACCACCACGTTCTCAGATATCTGCCTGTAGGATTCTAAGAACTCCTCTTTTCCAATCGAGTACCTTAGCTCTTCAGCGTATCCACTGTAATGCGCCCTCATCTCCCTGTATGACTGCTCTCTCGAGAAGCCCACCGAGCCTAGCATGGCTATCGATCTCGAGTTGAAGCTGAGCACATCAGCGTTGACCGTTCTGGTATCTCTGTCCATGAAAGTGAAAGTCGAGAGCAGTATCACCGCCTCTTTCGCATAGCCCTTGCCCCAGTGCTCTTTTCCGAGCCAGTAGCCTATGCTGCAGCTTTTCGCCTCTGCGTCGCGGCCGATGATGCCGGCAGCGCCTATCAGCCTGCCTGAACCTGCTAGATGTATGCCGAAGTGGCATCCTGTTCCATCGCTAGCTGCCTTTTTCGTGCTGCTTATGAACGCTCGCGCATCATCTAAGCCGTAAGGATACGGGAAAGCGCCCGCCGACGCTACATTGTACGCGATCTCGTAATCGTTCGCGTTCCTGGCTATGTCATCGGCGTCGTTTTCGGAAACGCTCTCAAGGTAGACCCTGAACTTGTCGTATAGTATTCTTATCGTCTCACCACACGCACCACACAATATATAGATTTTGCATCCAAATCTGTTTATAGCTTGTGCTGTGGTCAGATGGGCGTACTTAACACAATGCCGCCTTACAATCTGTTCGGCCTAGAGGAGCAGGACTACAAGAAAGCAAAAGTAGTCGTTTTTCCGGTGCCGTACGACTCTACCTCCACATACAAGGTGGGCTCGAGGGAAGGGCCGCATGCAATAATAGAGGCGAGCAGGCCGATGGAGCTGTACAGCGAGGAGCTCGGCAGGCGGATAAGCGACATAGGTATTTACACCATGGAGGAGATGGCGCCAGATTTCGATTCACCTAAGGGGATGGTAAATCGGATATCTAAGGAGGTATCGCTTGTGCTGGAGGACTCGAAAGTGCCGCTGCTTATAGGCGGGGAGCACACCATAGCGATAGGAGCAGTGAAGGCTATCGCAGGCAGGTACAAGGACTTCAGCGTGCTGCACCTCGATGCTCACGCCGATTCCTACGACGAGTTCAACAACAGCAGGTACTGCCATGCTTGTGTGATGGCGCGCATAAGGGAGATGTGCAAGAGCTGCTACAGCGTAGGCGTCAGGAGCATAGACGAGAGGAGCGCGAAGAGGCGCAACGACATTCTCTACATGAAGGATGCGAGGAAGCTCACAGCAAGGCAGATCGCGGAAAAGATACTTAGGAATACAGGTAGAAGCCTGTACGTGACCATAGACCTTGACGTGCTCGACCCGGCGGAGATGCCTAGCACCGGCACGCCTGAGCCCGGAGGCTTCAGCTACAGCACCCTGAAGGACGTACTGGAAATTGTCCTGAAGCGGAGGAAGCTCATCGGAATGGACGTCAGCGAGCTCTGCCCCATACCGAACATGGTGGCGCCCAACTACCTCGCGGCAAAGCTTATATACAATGCATTGGGATATGCATTCTCCAAGAGGGCATGAGGCGCGCGCATGAGACCCAGGATAAGCGTTGTGCTTCCAACGAAAGAGGAGGAGGGCGCGTTCTCCACGATAGCCAGCCTCAAGCGCATGTTCCCCTCTGGGCTGGAGATAATAGTAATTGACAAGAGCGGCAGGGAGTTCTTTGGCAGGATAAAAAAGACGGGCGTGAGGGTGTTCAGGCAGCGCAGCAACGGCGTCGAGAATGCGATGATAGAGGGGTTGAGGAAGTCGCGCGGCAGCGTGATAGCGAGCGTGGACGCGGACGGCACGCACGAGCTGTCTGGGGTCGAGCGCGGGATGAGGCTGATAGAGGCCGGGCGAGCGGACCTCGTGCTAGGCAACCGGATGGGAGGCCTGGAGCAGGGCTCCATGAGCGGCTACCTGCGCTTCGGGAACGCCGTATTGTCGTGGATATTCAACCTGCTGTACGGGCAGAGCATCCATGACGTACTCACCGGCATGCTCATAATGGACAGGAAGGCGCTGGATGCCGTTAAGGGAATAAACCCTGAAGGCAACCCGATCGCATTCTTCCAGGTGCAGATCGCCAAGCGGGGCTTCAGGCTCGGCGAGGTGCGCATAAAGTACAGCAAAAGGAGGTACGGCAAGTCCAGGCTCGCTAAGTCAAAGTTCCTCTACGGTATAAGCACCGCGCTGTATATGGTGAGGGAGAGGCTAATCTAGCCATCCCGTACAAAAGGTTTTTATACCTTAAGATACTTTTTATATTGAAATAGACAAAAAGTGTCGTAAATGGAACAAAAAGTATCCAGCTACCGAGAGCTTCCGGAGCTCTTCACGATGTCCAGCCTATCCGGCGCCCTCCATATCAACAGACGGAGACTGAGCCGTATGCTGGAATCGTGGGTGGAAGAGGGAGTTGTCGTCAGGCTCAGGAAGGGCACATACGCAAAGAGCGATGCGAACCAGTTCAGGATAGCAGCGGGGCTGTACAACGGCTATATTGGTTTCTCATCCGCACTGTACCTCTACGGGCTCAAAACGGAGCTGGAGCGCATCGTGTACGTGTGCGTCTCCACTAGGGAGAAAACGTGCTACTTCAAAGGCGTAAAACTCCAGCCTATCGAGATCCAGAAGCAGCTTTACGGCACAGAGCTGCATGACGGCACGCTCGTGTCTACGTACCCGAAAACTATATTCGATATGTTCCTGAAGCCCAAACATGCGAGCATGTTCGATGTCTACCGGGCCATTAATACACGACCTTTTGATAACCGGGAATGGATGGAGCTGATATACTATGCGAAAGATTCTAACCTGTCAACTATGCGAAGAATCGGGTTTGCCCTTGACGGAATAGCACCCGCGTGGTTCACCGCAGAGCTGCTCTCCTTGGCCAAAGGGAGCGGGAAATCTTTCTTCGGCTCCAAGAAGACAGCCAATTTCAATTCGAAATGGCGCATATACGACAACATAGGTGTAAGAAGGTGGGTAAATGCCATATGACTTGGCTGATGTCTCCCTCAAGACCGGCATAACGCAGGAGAAGTTGCAGAAGGAGGTAGCTGGCATGGTGGCGCTGCAGGAGTTGGCTGCCCTCTTTGCCAGCGAACGCCAGAAGGTGGCGCTTTACGGCGGGACCGCGCTTAATAAGATATACTTCGGTAAGGACCAGCGAATATCATATGACTTGGACATAGAGAGCTTCGCCTTCGAAAGAAGCATCTCGCTCATGCAGAGGGTGTGCGACAGCAAGGTATCCCACATAAAGGCGGCCAGGTTCGTCTACAAAGGCGTCGTGGTAGACCTCACAAAGGCCAGGAGAATCGAGGAGCCTTCCTTAAGGAGGGTGGAGAGCTTATTGGGATTCTTCAATTATCCTATGGGATCGCTCCTTGTTCCGTCCTACAGCTTGGAGCTGCTCCTTGCAAGGAAGACCACGGCGCTGCTTTCCAGACTAGTGCCAAAGGATGTCTACGACACGTGGATGGGGCTGAAGCTATTGAAGGGCGAGAAGCTGTACAGATCATACGTTCTTAAAATAGCAAAGGCGGAAAGGATGAACCTGCAATACCTCATAGGGCAGCTAAAGTACTTCTACAAGAGTGGTGATATGAGGTATGAGCCCGAGAGCATCGACGTGATCAGGACAGTCAACTTCAAGATAATGATCGGTGACGTAATATTAAGGCTTTACAAGATCTTTATGTAGGGATTGTATGAGAATCGCGTTCGTGTCGGATGTCGCTTTCCCGTGGCATGTCGGCGGGGTTGAGCAGACCGAGCGACTTGAGGCAGAGCACCTTGCAAAGGGCCACGAGGTGCACTTCTTCTCATTCAAGTGGAAGGGGATGAAGCGCGATTTCACGGACAAACGGATCCACTACCACTGCTCGCATTACCTCACCGACAAGGAGTTCTACAGGCACAAGCGCAGGTCGATAAGGGAGGGCTTTTACTTCTCGATGGTAGCATGGCGCATATTCTCAAGCAGGTTCGACGTGGTTCAGGTGAACGCGTTCCCATACCTGCACCTGCCAGTAATGAAACTCTACTGCAGGATTACGGGCGCGAAGCTGATCATGGACGTAGCGGAATACTGGACAAGGGAAGAGTGGATGGGCTACCTTGGCAGGGCGCTTGGCGGCATAGTCTCGGATTACACGAACTGGATGCTCCGCGGAGCGGACGCCTACATAGCCAACCCGGGCAAGGCCTACGACGGGCTGGTGTCGATAGGGGTGCCGCGCTCGATCATAGAGCGGTTCACCCCGATACTTGATGACAAAGAGCTATCTACGGTAAGGGCAAAACAGAGGCGCGGCCTTGTTGTCTACCTTGGCAGGTTGATAAAGGAGAAAAGGTTCGACCTATGGCTGGAGGCCGTGAAGGAGGCCTCCAGCATCGAGAGCGGCATAAAGGGCATAATAATAGGGGATGGGCCGGAGCGCGCAGCGATACGCCATATGATCCCTGCGCTGGGGCTCAACGCCACAGTCCAGCTGCGCAGGTTCTACAACGAAAGGAGGGCCGCCCACCGTATACTCAAGAGCGCATCCGTATTCCTCAACATGTCTGAGAGGGAGGGGCTCAGTGCCACAGCCCTCGAGAGCATAGCGCTCGGTACACCCGTAGTGCTGCCGAGCTATTCGCCGATACCTGATGCTGTCAAGGGGATGTGTACCGTATGCGATAAGGATGATGTGCCGCGCACGCTTGCAAGGATAGCCAGAGGCAATAAAAGCTCATTCATAAGGAATGCCAAGAACCTTGATGGCTTCAAGGCGTCCTCTATACCATCATTCTACAAGAGGCTTTTTGCAAGGCTTGATCTGAAGCCAGTATGATATGCGATGGAATGCAGAAAGCGCAGCACGCCCTCTTCCAAAACAGATAAAAAAATAAAAAGAAAGGGATAGCGCTAGCTATCCCAAGTTTCTGCACGCCTGAAGGCTTACGCCTTCTCGGTCATGCCTACAGCAGAGCCTATGATCGACAGTATGAAGCCAATCACGACCAGCCACATGAAGCTTGTTCCGGCTGTCATTAGGAGCAAAGCTATTGCCGCTGCCCATGTCAGTTTCGCTGCCGCACCTGCCGCCCTTCCTCCTCTGCCCGCCAGATTAGCGAAGCTAATCAGGAATACCGCTATCGAAGCCAGTATCGCTATCGGGTAGATGAAAGGCAGCCAAAGGCTCGCTACACCTGTATTCCACGCGCTCAACGCACTAGAGTACCCTATCGCTCCACTGTTTAGGAGCAAGGCAGCTGTCACCAGGAAGAATATTCCTCCTAGGAACTCTAGGCCGAAGGCCGCGTATGATGTTCCGCTTTTGCCTCTTGCCATACATTCACCTATATGAATCTCAAAGAGAAGCTTTTTAAATGTAACTGTTTGGGGTGCGATGCGACGTAGTTCTTGCTGCCTTCCGCCAAAGCGCTGCACAGCCTAAAGTTATTTATTAGTTGCGTTCCATTATATTGAATTGCCTTGCACACTGTAGTAGAGGACGCACTTCTTATCGTTTAGGTGAGCCCCTGGTAAAGTCCCCCCTGAGACTGGTAGCCAAGCACGAGATTGTTAGCGATAGCGAGGCTAGGAAGGTCTCAAAGAGGTTCAAGATAACGCTAGACAAGTTCCCTAAGATACTGAGTACAGACCCGCAGGCTGTCAAGATAGGCGCGAAGCCCGGCCAGCTTGTGGCCATACACAGGAGCGACCCGACTGGCGACTACCTGTATTACAGATACGTCGTAGAGAGGATATGAGCATGCCGGACAACCACGACCTGCTTGAATCATACCTTAGCAACACCTCGATAGTGCAGCAGCAGATAGACAGCTACAACCGTTTCGTTAATGTAGGACTGCAGAAGATAGTGGAGAGCCAGTCCAACATAGAGCCAGAGGTATCGGACTTCGCAATAAAGCTGAACAGCGTGCGCCTCGGTTCGCCCGTCGTGATAGAGTCGGACAGCTCGTCAAAGAGGATACTGCCAAATGAGGCGCTTGCCAGAAACCTCACGTACAGCGCCCCGATATACCTGACATACACCCCGGTAATAAGCGGGATAGAGAAGAAGATAAACACGTCGGAGGTGTTCATAGGCGAGCTTCCAGTAATGGTGAAGAGCGACATATGCTACACAAAGGGCATGTCGAAGGAGCAGTTGCTCGCCGAGGGGGAGGATCCTGACGATCCAGGAGGCTATTTCATAATAAAAGGGAGCGAGCGCGTCCTAGTGGGCATAGAGGACCTTGCGCCAAACAGGATAATCTGCACCAAGGAGAAGAAGGGCGTGGTGAGCAAGGTCTTCTCAACCACCCTGAATTTCAGGGCGAGGTGCAGCATAACGAGGGACGATTATGGGATATACAAGGTGCTCTTCCCGACCGTCTCGAAGGGCATAGACCTGATACTCGTGCTGAAGGCGCTTGGCATGCAGCCAAGCGAGATGCTCAAGGAAGTAGACGACGTCAAGGAGATAGCGAACGACATGCTGCTGAATACAGACCTCAGCAAGGCCAAGGAGATAAGCCAGGATGATTGCGTGATGGAGCTGGGCAGGATGTCCGCGCCCAACCAGGCGAGGCCTTACCAGCAGAAGAGGGCCGAGATGCAGCTCGATACATATATACTGCCGCATATAGGGTCGAAGCCGAAGCACAGGAAGGAGAAGGCCGAATACCTCGTCAGGATGGCCAAGCGCGCATCGATGGTCGCGTACGGCTACGCCAGGTCAGACGACAAGGACCACTACGCGAACAAGAGGATAAAGCTCGCTGGCGACCTGATGGAGGAGCTGCTCAGCAACGCCTTCAAGTTCTTCGTTAAGGACATAAAGTACCATGTCGAGAAGACGACAGCCAGGGGCAGGAAGCTCAACGTCAGGACGAACATCAACCCCGACGCACTCACAGACAAGATACTCTACGCGATGGGCACGGGCTCATGGCCCGCCGGCCAGACCGGAGTGTCGCAGGTGCTGGACAGGACGAACTATCTGAGCGCGCTAGCGCACCTCAGGCGAGTGAAATCGCCGCTCACCAAGAAGCACCCGCACTTCAAGGCCAGGGACGTGCACGGCACCTATCTCGAAAAGATATCCCCGAACGAGACGCCGGAGCGAAGGGAAGTTGGCCTGACGAAAAAC
>JAJZXZ010000004.1 GCA_021806185.1 Microcaldota archaeon
GGTCAGAATAGGCATGCTCAATCCGGAGCACCTCAGCAAATGCTTGGAGAGGTTCGCAGAGGCGATGCGGGGCGGCAAGTTCTACAAGTTCGTGCACCTTCCAGTGCAGTCGGGCAGCAACAGGACGCTGGACCATATGAGGAGGATGTACACGGTAGAAGAATTTGCAGAGTGCGTGCGCAGAATAAGGCAGCGCGTCCCCGGAGCCACGATTGAGACCGATGTGATAGTCGGCTACCCTGTAGAATCGCTGAGCGACTTCGATGCGACAATAGAGATGATAAAGGAGGTGAAGCCTGATGTGACAAACGTGTCGAAGTTCTGCGCAAGGCCGCACGCGAAGGCGTCCAGGCTAAAGGCTATAAATAACAACGAGGTAAGTAGAAGGAGCATGTTTCTGTCGAGGCTGGTGAGGTCTGTGCAAAACGATATAAATCGGCGCATGGTAGGCACGAGCGTAAAGGCGCTGATGACAGAGATTACAAGCAGGTCGGTGAACGGGCGAAGCGAATCCTACAAGCAGGTGGTCATGCCGGGGATGGCGGCGCGCGCTGGCGATTATGTTGTCACTAAGATAGTCGCGGCGTCCGCCAACGCGCTTTACGGGAGCTAGTGGTTTGATGTACTCGGAAGAGATAGCGGGATTCCTCAAGAAGCATGGCATAAAGGCCGGCGACCGCATCAGGGTGGAGTATTCCGGCATAACAGTAGAGGGCGAGCTGATGCCGAAGACCGAGGTCGGCAGTCCCGATACGCTCATAGTGAAGCTGAAAAGCGGCTACAACGTCGGCGTGGCTTTCGGCGGCGCAGTGGTCACAAAGATAGCGGAATCGGAAGGGCCTGTGGAATTCCCGACAGCAAAGCTTAAGGAGGACAAGAGGCTCCCGAAGGTATCGCTGATCGTGACCGGCGGCACGATAGTCAACAAGATAGACTACAAGACAGGCGGGGTGCACCCGGTGATTACGCCGGAAGAGCTGCTCTACGACGTGCCGGAGCTTTCCGGGATAGCCAGGATATCGATGAGGAACCCGTTCAGCATTGCGAGCGAGGACATGTCGTACCGCGAATGGAAGGCGGTTGCCGATGAGGTAGTCAGCGAGCTGGACCACGGGGCGCGCGGCGTTATAGTCGCTATGGGGACCGATACAATGCATTACGCATCCGCAGCGCTCAGCTTCATGCTGCAGGAGCTGGATGCCCCAGTCGTGGTCACCGGAGCACAAAGAAGCAGCGATAGGGGCTCGAGCGACGCTTTCATGAACCTCATCTGCTCCGCGCAGATCGCCGCAAAGTCCGACATAGCCGAGGTGGGGATATGCATGCACAGGTCAAGCTCTGACGATGAGTGCCAGTTCATAAGGGGGACAAAGGCGAGGAAGATGCATTCGACGAGAAGGGATGCATTCAGGCCAATAAACGATTCCGCGATAGCGTACATCAAAGCCGATGGCAGGATAAGGTACGGCAGCCAGTACAGGAAAATAGCCGGAAGAGGCAAGGCAAGAGCGATGACAAAGTTCGACGGCAAGGTCGCGCTGGTGGCCGCGTATCCGAACTCCGACCCTGAGCTAATGGATTTCTATGTCAAGAAGGGCTACCACGGTATCATAATAGCTGGCACCGGCATGGGGCACGTGCCCGTGCTGCCATCAAACATTGACAGGTCATGGATAGAGCACATAGGGCAGGCGATAAAGAAAGGGGTAGTGGTCGGCATGACAACGCAGACGCTATACGGCAGGGTGAATACAAATGTCTACAGTAACCTGAGGAGGATAAGCGAGCTCGGGGTAGTATACTGCGAGGACATGCTGCCTGAAACGGCTTACGTGAAGCTCGGATGGCTCCTCGGCAACTATGGCCCGAAGAAAGCGGGCGAGCTGCTGAACAAGAACCTCGCCGGCGAGATAAGCCAGAGGACCGAGCTGGGCGAATTCCTGGTGTGAGGATGCCGGACGAGGAATACTACAAGGGCATAGGCTTCATGTGCGGCCTTGAGCTGCACCAGAGGCTTGCGACATCAAGGAAGCTCTTCTGCGACTGCCCGACGAACATAATACCCAACGGCGGAAAGGGCAGCGTATCGCTCACAAGGCGGCAGAGGGCCATAGCGGGCGAACTTGGGACTATAGACATATCGGCAGGGTTCGAAGCGCAGAGGGGACGCACATTCGTATACAACGTAGCGGAAGGGAGATCCTGCCTCGTAGAGGTAGACGAGGAGCCTCCGCACAGGATAAGCGAAGAGGCGATGAACACGGTGTTGGCTTTCGCGAAGGCGCTCAACATGAAAATAGTAGACGAGATACAACCGATGAGGAAGGGGGTGGTGGACGGAAGCGATCCGAGCGCCTTCCAAAGGACGGCGATGGTGGCTTTCGAGGGCCATATAATAGTAGATGGGAGCAGGGTCGACATACCTTCGATATTCCTTGAGGAGGAATCGTGCAGGGCGGAAGCCACACGGGGTCGCGAGATAACCTACAATGTCGAGATGCTCGGAGTGCCTCTGGTCGAGATAGATACATCACCGTACATAAGGACACCGAAGGAGGCGAAGGATATTGCGCTCTACCTTGGGACTATGATGCGAATATCGGGCAGGGTGCAGCGCGGCATAGGCTCTGTCAGGCAAGATGTGAACGTGTCGATAAGGGGCGGGGCGAGGGTGGAGATCAAGGGGCTGCAGGAGATAGAATACGCAGACGCTTACATAGACACCGAGGTAAAGAGGCAGCAGGAGCTGCTCAAGATCAGGGATGAGCTTGTGGCCAGGAAAGCCTCTGTCGGCAAGGCCGTAGACCTCACAAGCGCTTTCGAAGGAACGAATGTTGGCCTGATATCAAACCATGCTGGAAAGGGCGGCAAGGTGATCGGATTCAAGCTTGCTGGATTCGCAGGCATCCTGGGCAGGGAGGTGGCGCCGAGAAGGAGGCTCGGCACGGAAATAAGCGACTACGCCAGGTCGGCAGGCGTTGGCGGGCTCATACACGGAGATGAGGACCTGAAGGGCTACGGATTCACAGATAGCGACATAGAAAGGCTCAGAAAGAGGCTGTCGTTGGGCGAAGGCGACTCATTCATAATAATAGCCGGCAGCGCCGAGAGCGCCAGTAGAGCGGCAGGGTTTGCTATAGATAGGGCAAAGTATGCGCTTGTCGGGGTGCCGCCAGAGACGCGCGGCACGATAGGGGACGGCACCGGCACTACAAGGTTCCTCAGGCCGCTGCCTGGAGGCTCAAGGATGTATCCTGAGACGGATGCACGGCCGATAACAGTGACGAAGGAGATGCTCTCGGATGCTGAGTCATCCGCGCCAGACATAAAGGCGGAGGAGCAGAGATTGGTCGTGCAGCTGAAGGACAGATCGCTCGCCTGGAGGATTATGCTTTCGCCGAGGCTGCAGACGTATAAATCGATCGCCCAATCGGCCAAGGACCCAGCGTTCGTGGCGCATGTGCTCTTGCAGAAGCTCACAGAGCTCAGGAGGGCTGGCTTCGACGTTGAATCTATATCTGATGAAAGGCTGGCAGAGCTGTTCAAGGCATATGACGATGGAAAGATAACCAAACAGGCAGTTGACGAGATACTGAAGATCCTATCGAAAAAGGATCAGGATGTTATCAACATAATAGAGCAGAACAAGCTGGAGAGAATAAGCGGAAGCTCGCTGAAGGAACTTGTTGATGAAGCAAGAAAGAAAACTGATAACAAAGACCAGGTTAAAAAGGGGATAATGTCGAAACACAGGCTCAATGTTGATGGCAGCGAACTGAACAGCTACCTGGCATGATATAGTTTGTGATCAGGATGCAACGACCATGCAAACGAAATTTATCACAGCTGTAAGTCCCCGACTACCATTACATTCTTGATCTTGGATGATCTGTTCCATAGGTGCCTTACATCAAGCAGAAAACCAGGAGAGAAATTCTTAGTTATAGAGTATTCATGTGATTGACCTATCACTATGATCTTGTCCTCCATTCAGTCATTTCATTCCTCTAGATATTTTTACTATTCTGTCACGCAACGTTTTCAGCAACTGGTCTCCAGCCTTGGGTCCCATCAATGTTGTTACATATCCTGGATAACGATTGAAATAGATATTTTTCTTCACTACAAATTCTTTGAATCTGCGACTTTTCAGCCCTATTGCAGGATACAGCTTCACATGCATGTGGTTGATTCCGGTACCCTCAAGTACGAGATGGACCCTCACCACTCCAAGTTTTGCTTCCAACATCCTCGCAACCCTTTTCGACACTTTGATAAGGCAAGCCAGCTTTTTGTCACTCATGTCAAATGCATAGCTTCCAATATGCTTGCGCGTTACAACAATGGTCTGTCCCTTTATGTTTGGAAATATGTCCAGGAACGCAATGTAGTTTTTGTCTTTGTATATGATATACGCGGGAATCTCGCCGTTCACAATCTTGCAGAATGTGCAATCTTTTTTCATCATGATAATCCCAAGGTAGTGGCATTATAATCATAAGCATACCGTTCAGAGGAACTTGCCGCCGCTCTTCGTAACAAGCACATCGTCCTCTATCCTCACTCCGCCGAAACCCTCTACGTATATGCCAGGCTCGTCGCTGAAGACCATGTTCTCCTGGATCTTTTCCTTGTAGCCTGGCGAGAGGTTCGGACCTACATCGTGCACGTCTATGCCTAGAGAGTGCCCGAGCCCGTGTATGAATTTACCTTTGTAGATGCCATTGTGCGCCTTGTTTATGTACTCCATTGCATTGTTGTGAGGCACCTCGCACCTGACTCCAGGGCGTATGCTCTTCAGCGCTATCTCCTGCGCCTCCTTAACCGTGTTGTACATGTCTAGCATGCGCCTGTATTTATCCGATTTCTTGTCAGGCTTGAATATGAAAGTTCTAGTGACATCGGAGCAGTACCCCATATACCTGGCACCGGCATCAATCAAAACAAAGCTGTTCTCCTCAAGTTTTGTCCTGCCCGGGACATGGTGCGGCACAGCCGAATTCTTGCCGAAGCAGACAATCGTCTCGAAAGATGGGTCGTCGGCGCCGAACCACCTCATCAAGGAGTTGAACTCGGCAGCCAGCTCCTTCTCGGTGATCCCGACCCTGAAACGATCCTCTATCTTGGAGAACGCCTTTTTCACTATGTTGTTTGCTATGCCGATCAGTTCTACTTCAGGCCATTCCTTTACCTGTCTGGCCTTTGCCAGCGCGCCGCTAGCGTCTACCATCCTTTTCGGTTTTCCGATCTTCCTGATCCTCTTGTACAGGTTTACCGGCAGGAACGTCCCGTTTATCCCGACGACATTGCCCGCAAGCTTGCGCTTTAGCAGCTCCATCGTCTTGCTGCGCGATTCTGCTGCAATTACCTTGACCTCCTTCGGGCACATCCTCCTGGCGACGTCGTATTCAAGGATCGTTGTGATCAAGGTAGCCTTCTTCCTTTCGGCTACCAGGATGGAGCTCTCGAACGAGCCGGCGTAGAGCCCGGTGAGGTAGACGAAGTGGCTGTCCTTCTGCGTGGTGTTCATCAGCAGTATCCTTTCCGCATCCGTTCCATCGAATATCCTTTCAAGCCTGGAAGCTATGCTCATCATGGTAAAGCATTGCACTGAAAAGGATAAAAGCCTGCTCTGTCTGATGTATCCGATGGAGAGGAAGGAGATACTCGAGGAGATTGCCAGGATGCAGAAGGGGAAGGAAGGCTATTCAGTCAAGAGGTCGCAGATAGCCTACCAGCACATGCGCGACCCTGCGCTGCTCAGGCAGTATTACCGCATGAAGATGCAGCCGATGACGGACAGGCTTGAGATATACGGCTCATCGCCGACAGACATCTTCATAGGCAGGCACAATTACCCGAACGTCTACATAGGTCCGATGGTCCCTCCGGAATTCGGCGACACATCTCTGATGGGCATGCCTGAAGGCTGGGTCCACTTCTCTATGGAGACCATAGTGGACTTCAGGTCGAGGCTTGTCAGGGGCATGCACCTCTCACGGGTCACTGATGTCAACAAAGGCAGGGTGCAGCAGCAGATAACAGACCTAGCGCTTGCTGAGAGACCGGCAGATTCAGAGGTGCATTTCGCAAAGAGGCCTTTTGTGAAGATGACGCTCATGGATGAGGTGCAGCCTTTCGGCCCTAGCGCACTGATGAAGGGCTTGGAGATCTCGAATGTGAGTGCTGACAGGAAGGTTGAGCGTCTCTACCTGGATACCGACGCCAAGGCGAGCACTGCGATAAAAGAGCTCTACGATAAGGGCGTGCAGGTCTCGAAGATACAGAAATCTCTATCAGCCGGGCTCTTCGGCGTAGGCAGGAACAGAAGATTCGTGCCGACAAGGTGGAGCATCACCGCGGTGGATGACACCCTCGGCAAGGACAACCTCATCGAGGTGAAGAGCTACAGCCCGATGGACGTCGTCTACGCCTATTACCATGTATCGTTGGACAATAGATGGATGATCCTCTTCATGCCGGGCAACTGGGAATACGAATCCGCGGAGGCGTGGTGGCCGAAGACGGTTTGGAATGCCGATGGGACAAGCATCTCGATATACTCGTCGTATGAGGGCTACAACGGCAGGAAGGACTACGCCGAGATAGGAGGGTGCTACTATGCAGCTAGGCTGGCGGTGAGCGAAAGGCTCAAGGAGCTGAGAAAGCAGGCGGTGGTGCTCATCCTCAGGGAGGTGCACGAGGGCTACCTCATGCCCGTAGGCGTATGGAACGTGCGCGAGCACGTAAGGGAGGCGCTGAGGAAAAAGCCGGACGTGCTGCACAGCGTGGACGATGTATTCAGCTACATAAAGGGCAAGATGGACATACCATTAACTGATTGGATCAGGAACTGCCGCATCCTGAGGGAGATGCTGATGCAGAGGAAGCTGCAGAGCTACATGAAATGAGCTCTCAGTGGGTTATCCCCATTATGCTGCCTATGAGCGCGAGCCCGAACCCTATTATCATTAAGCCGTATGACCCACTGTTGGCCAGGCCTATTATGCTGAATATCAGCGCTACAGCCGACCAGATGTGCACGGTCGTCTTGTGCGGGTGGTGCATCGCGACTGCCACTATGACAAGTATCACTGCGGATACTATCGCGAGCCAGAACGCGCCTGCGAACCCGATTGAATATCCAGGTATCGGGTTTAGCCCGATGCCGATGAAGGGAAGCAGCAAGCTGCCAAGCACTCCGAGAAGCCCGCCAACCAGTATGAATGCAAATGCCTGCGTTGGTTTTTCGCCCTTAGCTCTAGTTGCCATGTTATCACATCATTTTTTGTAGGCAAGGCCGAGTATGCTGCCCACAAGGCCGAGCACGAATCCTATTATGAAGCCGCCGCCATTAGCCAGGCCTATTATGGTGAATACAAGCGCTATTACCGACCACATGCGTATGCTGCTGGCGTTGCCCGATCGTATCATGAAAGAAGCGACTATCATTATTATGCCTGAGAGTATGCCGACTACGCCTATCAGTCCGCCTACAGCGCCGAGCGCTACAAGGGAGAACAGCGATGCGCCTATAGCGGCAACCACTATGCCCCCTATCAGGGTTAGTATTCCTCCTATCAGTACCAGCACGAAAGCCGCTGTGGGTCCTTGCTTTGCCATCTCAGCACCGATTAGCTTTCAATCGATATCTTTAAATACCTTCTACAAAGGCTCACACGAATCCAGGGGTGTAGCTCTCGCCGCTCCCGTTTATGAATACTGTATAGGTAGCGCCGACGAAGGTGCTGTTCTCGCCGCTGCCGCCGTTAGACAGCCATACCATTATCGTGTACTCTCCGGCGCCGTACTGCGATACCTGCTTGTCGATGTTGAAAGAGATCGAAAAAGACTGCCCGTTTATCAGGTACCTGTTTGCATCTATAGTCTCAATTCCCTGGTAGTAATACAGGGGGCTGCTCGCCACTCCTGCTATCTCCTGCCCATAGCTGTAAGAGCTTGTGTTCCACAGCTGGGCTACGCTCATGTTGCTCACCGGGGCATCGTAAGAAACCAGCACTTGAGATATGCTGTAGCCGTTTTGCGCGCTCCCTGAGAGCGAGACGTCGCCGTTCGAATACATCGGCGTGCCACCGCTCCATGTTGTGTAGTTGTCTATGAAGTCCTCAACAAGGTAGACGGTGCTTGAGTTGTACGCTACGCCTATGCTCACCTGGTTGTGGTTGGGATTTAGTATGTTGTACCTGTGGCCATTGTTGCAGCACTGCGAGTCGTTGTAGAGCATGCTGTCCTCCATACTCCTTATCGCAGAGTAGACGTTTATCGTGCCGCGGCAGCCGAAGATGCCGCAGGATTCGTTCCGTATATATGCGACATTCTCTTCTACGGCGCCCCTGCCGCCGAGCAGCGTGTATCTCATGTAAGGTTTCATCCCGTAGATGTCCCAATGGCTCAGGTAGCCGTACTGGAGCATGCTCTCCGCGTGCTGCGGGCCGGACTGCTCCCCTGACAGGCTCACATTCTGCAGCCCGTACGACGAGCGTACCTGGTTTATCAGCGAGAGCGCGTACAGCACAGGCTGGCTTGCGTTTGATGGACCTGCCGTGCTGGTCTGCATGGTTGTGTTGCCGGTATAATTAGAAGTCACAAGCGTAGTGCTGCCCGGTTGTGGCACGCCAGGTGGCATCAAGCCATGGATTCCTGGGAGCATGCCGTTGTAATAGAGATAGAAAAGCGCAAACGCTATGAGGAACCCTATTACGATACCGGCTATGAGCCCTGCTGCCGTTCCATCACCTCACATAAGCTTCATTAATGCGTAATTTAGAGGTTGCGTTTTCCATTGGGATTCATAAGATTCAGGCAGATTAATAAAGATTTAATGCGCATGCGTTGCGTGGTAGCATGATACTTTCAGATTATGACCTGATGAACGCGATAAGGAGCAAGCGCATAGTGATAAGGCCTTTCGAAAAGGAGACGCTGCGCGAGAACGGCATAGACCTGCGCATAACAGACCAGGTCGCGCACCACAACGAATTCGAGGAGGGGTTCGTCCTCGACCCTGCAAACCCCGAGCATGTCAGCAGCGCGTACAGGATAATCAAGAGGGCAAAGAACATAGTGATAGGCTCGAAGGAGCAGGTCCTGCTCTCGACAAACGAGTATGTGGAGCTTCCTGACGACGTGATGGGGTTCGTGGAGATAAGGAGCACCTGGGCGAGGCACGGCCTCTCGATGCCACCCACCATAATAGACGCGGGCTTCAAGGGCGACATAACGCTTGAGGTGATAAACAACGCGCCGTACGCGATAGCGCTGAGGCCGAAGCAGAGGCTCGCGCACATAATATTTGAGAAGATAAACAACCGTGTAGAGAGTGTCTATTCGGGCAGATACCTGGGCCAGCGCGGTGTCAGGATACCCAAAGTAATAAAGTGGGAGTCGCCATCAAGCAAGGACAGATAGCTAGCATACCTTTTTCTGGCTCAAGTCGATTGTAGGTTTTCGCTGCTCCCCCCGGGATTCGAACCCGGGTTCTAGGGTTGAAAGCCCTATGTCCTTGGCCGGACTAGACGAAGGGAGCTCGTTAGAAATAGGAAATCAGATTATTAAGATATGTGTCTTGATACCTCTTCCATTACCCTGCTGTGCACTTCGTCTGCACTCGCAGCGGCATCTATAACTCTGATGTCTCCCCACTGCAGCCTCGGCAGCCTAGCCAGCTTCATATATCCCTCCCTGACCTTTTTCTGGAGTTCTATGTTCTCGAACCTCTCTGGCCTCTTGTTACTGGTCTCAATCCTCTCAGCGGCAACCTCTGCAGGGAGATCGAATATGAGGGTTAATGAAGGTTTGGGGAATAGCGTCCAATTCACGTGCAGGAACTCCCCCATGTCCAGGCCGAACGCATACGCATATGCTGCAGTTGAATGATAATACTTGTCGCATATGATTGTGCTTCCGTTTGCGAGCCGCGGTTCTATTACCTGCAATACATGCTGTGATCTGTCCGCAGTGAAAACAAGCTGCATTGTGCGCGGATCCAAGTTCCCTCCGGCCGCTTTCAGGTCATTCCTTATTATCGCACCAATGCCGTTATTTGTGGACTCGCTGGTCAGCACGGCAGGGTGGCCTTTCCTAAGCAGCTCATCGAAGAGAATCTTTGCCTGGGTGCTCTTCCCAGAGCCGTCTATTCCCTCTATGGCTATCAGCTTTCCACTTGCCATCTACGCACCTCCGATTGGCCGGCTTGCACAACAATAGCGAGGCGCGGCTATTTAATATCCATGCATGGCGTGTAGGGCGTTTTGCTACTTAGAGAGGTCTGTCACTTCTGGGCTCGCTGCGCTCTCCTGCCTGTTGGACTGCCCGGAGCCTGACACCAAGACTACATCTCCTATGTTCTTGACGTTCTTGAAAAGCACGCTCTTCTGCTGGAGTATCTTCCTTACCTCTGCCTTGTCTGAGCTCCTCCACTCCTGCATCAGCAGCCTGCTAACCTCCCCCCTCTCAAGGTCGACTATAGCATCCCTAACCTCGCCGAGGTACTGCCCATTGTCCCCGTATATGTCCATGCTGTATATCTCGCTGATCTTCATCTAATCGCCAGCATTCCCTCGTATGGTATGCTTAAATATCTTGTGCATGCGGCTATTGACTGGAAGTGCAGGCCGTGCCGGCTATCCGTGCCGCCCGCGCGCGGGTTTTACCGAGAGCAGCATACCGGAAGGTTTAAATATCTATTTGTTCAGTATATTAGTGGCTAATTTTAGTAAAATTTAAAAAAGTTCCTGTTTCCTCAAAACGAAACCAGGACGTGTAGACGGTGAAAACGATGGCAGCAAAAAGGCATACCAAGAGTAAATCATCCAAGGAGACTCGTCAAATAGCAACTAGAAGGATAGTAGTGAGTGACAACAAGCTTAACATAGAGGATAGCTCCATTAGGAGGCCGCGCGGCAGGCCGAAGAGCAATTTCGGCGAAAGCGCATACCTGCCAGGGCCCCAGCTGCCCGGCATGCCTGGAGGCGAACCGGAATCGCAGGAGGTACAGAGGAAATGCCCGAGCTGCGGCTCGATAGACATAATATTCGACAGCGAGCGTGGGGAGCGCGTCTGCAACAACTGCGGCCTTGTGATAGAGGAGAATGCGACAGACTCCGGCCCGGAATGGAGGGCTTTCGACGCTGACCAGAGGAACGCACGCGCAAGGACCGGCGCGCCGATAAAGTACGCTAAGCCGAACAGGGGCCTTGTAACAGAGATAGACCTCTACAACAAGGACATACGCGGAGTGAGGATACCGTCCAAGAGGCAGGCGCAGCTCTACCGCATGAGGAAATGGCACAAGAGGGCGAGCATATCCAGCTCCAGCGAGAGAAACTACCTGATAGCCCTGCCGGAGCTCAATAGGGTGTCAAGCTATCTCGGGCTGCCGGAAAACATACGCGAGAACGCAGCGCTCCTTTACAGGAAGTGCGTGCAGAGCAACATGATAAGGGGAAGGCCCATAGAGACGGTTGTGCAGGCGGTCATATACGCAGCTTGCAGGAGCGCAGGCATGCCTAGGACTCTTGATGAGATATCGAGCATATCCGGGCTGCCGAAGAAGGAGATCGGCCGCGCTTACAGGGTCATATCCCACGAGCTTGGCCTCAAGATACCGCTTACGGATCCGATAAGCTACGTGCCGAGATACGTGAACTCGCTCAAGCTTAGCGGGGAGGCTCAGGAGAAATCCGTCGAGCTGCTCAGGCAGGCGATGAGGAAAGGGCTCGTATCCGGAAGGAGCCCGACAGGAGTTAGCGCAGCAGCGGTGTACATAGCAGGCGCGCTTTGCGGCGAGAGACGCACCCAGAAGGAGGTCGCCGATGTCGCGGGCGTGACAGAAGTTACGATAAGGAACAGGTACAGGGAGCTGAAGGACCAGCTCAACATCGATGTGAACCTCTGAGTTGGATTTCCAGCCCGGATCTTTTCCTTTTCGCTGCAGCTGCGCATTGCACTTGACAGGCAGCGCGAGTCCTTTCGGTCATGTTAGACATATGGCGAATTTTCTGGAATCTGCAGAGCAGCTTTAAATAATCTGCTGTCAAAATTTCTCCAAGGGTTAAGTGGAAGGTAGTTCACTCTGGCGAGACTACAACCACGGATGGATCACTTAAAGGGTGTAGAGAATGGACGAGACGGAATTCGTAGAGGAGGGGGGAGTATATGACCTGCGCGTAAATGCAAAGGGCGCGCGTGGCGAGGGCATCGGCCGCATAGGGAGCCTTGTTGTCTTTGTGAACAATGCGAAGACAAGGATAGGGAACAACTACAAGGTCAAGGTGACTAAGGTGCACAGGACCTTCGCTTATGCAGAGCTCAACGGCGGCATGAGAGAGATAATAGGCAACGGAAGCCAACTTGAGTTCTGACGCGGAATCAGATAGCCTTATATACTTAATGGTGTTAACCCTATTGGGCGTGAACTTAAGCATCGAATTCCATGCTTGAGTGCATTGGTTTATTTCGTTCTCACGGGTCATTTAGATGAAGTCTGAGTATGTGAAATACCTAAAAGGCACAACCACCATCGGGGTGGTCTGCAGCGACGGAGTAGTGATAGGCGGCGACACGAGGGCCACGATGGGCAACTTGATAGCGAACTCCGAATCGAGGAAGGTATTCAAGATAGACAACAACCTGGGCATAACCATAGCAGGGGCTGTTGGAGACGCACAGGAGATAATAAGGATACTCAAGGCGCAGAACGAGATATACAAGATGAATGAGGGCAGGCCGCTCTCCCCAAAATCTGCCATATCCCTGCTTTCGGTAATATTCCAGCAGAACAAGATGATGCCGTATATGGTGGCGAACCTTGTAGCAGGATTGGACGGCGATGATCCGCAGCTCTACTCGATCGACCCGTTAGGCGGCGTCACCGAGGAGTCGAAGTTCGCGTCTGTCGGCAGCGGTTCAGAGACCGCTTTGGGCTACATAGAGGACGCTTACAAGAAGGGAGTGGCCACCAAGGATGCGGTGAAGATGGTGGCCAAGGCGCTGAGCATAGCGATGAGACGTGACTCAGCGACCG
Organism: Microcaldota archaeon; assembly: GCA_021806185.1. The sequence goes on from JAJZXZ010000004.1 coordinate 13,046, forward strand.
GAGACAGCATGATAGTTGCAGCGATAACAAAGTCCGGCTATACAGAATACAGCGGAAAGGACATTGAGAAGGTCGTGGCGGCGAAGTAAGGACCGGCTTGCCGCAATGAAGGAAGCGATCGCAAATACGCTAAGTCCTACCAGTGATAATTTTGGACGAGAAAGAATCGAAAGAAAAGGCCAAGGAGCAACTTGGCCAGATTTTTGACAAGATAAAGTCGATGATGCCTGACGAAGCCGGGTTCATCAAGGCGGAGTTCGAGGGCCCTGACATCGTGATATACCTGAAGAACGCCAAGGCGGTCTACCAGGATGACATGATAGTGAGGAGCATAGCCTCGGCTGTGAAGAAGAAGCTCATAATCAGGAGCGACGAGGCGCACCTGATGGAGCCGGAGAAGGCCAAGGAAGCCATATCCGCGATTGTCCCGAAGGAGGCGGTGATAGCAAACATAAGGTTCATGCCTAGATTCTCGGAGGTATACATAGAGGCGATGAAGCCTGGCCTAGTCATAGGCAAGGGCGGGTCCACTCTGAAGGCGATATCTATGCAGACGGGGTGGTGCCCAAAGGTGCTGCGCACCCCGACGATGAGCAGCGAAACAATATCGGGGGTAAGGCAGCTGCTGTTCAACGAGGAGGATTTCAGGAAGAAGTTCCTTACGAACGTCGGCAAGGACATAAACAGGGTGATAGCGAAGAGCGACTGGCTGAAGGCGACGGCGCTCGGGGGCTACAGGGAGGTCGGGAGGAGCAGCCTGCTTCTCGAGACCCCGAACTCCAAGATACTGGTGGACTGCGGGCTCAGCCCAGAGCCATCCGCAAGGGGGAGCGACGCGGATGCGAACAAGGCGTTCCCCTACCTCGACAGCGCGAACCTATCGATAAACGAGCTTAACGCAGTGGTCATAACGCACTCGCACATGGACCACATGGGTTTCATCCCCTACCTGTTCAAGTACGGCTATGACGGGCCGGTTTACTGCACGCCGCCCACGAGGGACCTATTCGCGCTGCTACTGAAGGATTACGTGAAGCTTGTGCAGAGGGCCGGCGGCACGCCGCTATACGACGAGAAAGACGTGAGGAAGATGCTGCTTCACACCATAACGAGGGAGTACAACGAGGTTACGAACATAACGGATGAGATGAAGCTCACATACCACAATGCCGGCCACATACTTGGCAGCGGGACCGTGCACCTGCACGTAGGCGAGGGGATGCACAACATAGTGCACACCGGCGACATGAAATACGGCTTCACCAGGCTGTTTGACTCCGCGAACGTCAGATACCCGAGAGTTGACTCGCTTTTCATGGAGAGCACCTATGGCGGCCAGAACGACATCACGCCGAACAGGCACGAGCAGGAGCGCATGCTCATGGAGACCATAAAGAGGACTGTTCAGGGAGGCGGCAAGGTGCTGATACCCGTCTTCGCGGTTGGCAGGGCGCAGGAGATACAGATGGTATTGGAGAGCTACCTGGCGAACGAGGGCCCGTACAAGATGGAGGTTCCGGTCTACCTTGACGGCATGATACTGGAGGCTAGCGCCATACACACAGCGTATCCGGAATACTTGAAGGAGAGCCTGAGGAACAGGATACTGAACAACAGGAGCCCGTTCGAGAGCGAGATATTCGAGATAGCTAAGGGCGAGAGGGCTGAGCTTATGGAGAAGGGCCCGTCAATAGTTGTGGCGAGCGGCGGGATGATGAACGGGGGCGCCAGCGTCGAGTACTTCCGCATGCTGGCTGAGGATCCTAAGAACACGCTCATATTCGTGGGGTTCAACAGCGCCAACTCGCTTGGGAGGCGCCTGCAGAACGGCCTCAGGGATGTAGTCCTCCCGGACCAGGACGGAAAGCTCGCGCCGCTGAAGGTGAACATGAACGTCGTAACCGTTGAGGGCTTCTCCGGCCACAGCGACAGGCGTCAGCTGGTCGGCTTCGCCGAGAACCTTAGGCCGAAGCCGAAGACGATTTTCACGATGCACGGGGAAGAGAGCAAATGCGAGGACCTTGCGAGGACCTTGGGAAGGCTGATGCACGTCGATTCGAGAGCTCCGATGAATCTAGATACGATAAGGCTGAAATGATGAAAGTTATCCTTTATATGGCAACAACGCCCAATGGCATGATTGCAAGAAAGAATGATGACTCTGATTTTATATCGGGAACAGAATGGAAGGAGTACCTTAAGATGATAAAAAGATGTGGCAACGTTATAATAGGCAGGAGGACTTTTGAGATTTGCGCTTACGACCAGCACATTTTTCCATTCCCCAATGCCCTGAATGTGGTAATGACAAAGGGACGGATAAAGAACAGGTGGCCTATACAGGTGGTGACCACGAATAAGTCGCCAAAACAGGTCATATCGATGCTTCAGGAGAAGGGGTTTGCATATGCATTGCTAGCTGGCGGTGCAAAGCTCAATTCGAGCTTCATGAAGCAAGGACTGGTTAATGAGATTTATCTCGATGTTATACCTCGCATGCTTGGAGGAGGCATAAGTCTATTTTCTGACTCTAATTTTGAATCCAGACTGAAACTGATTGGTACCAGAAAAT
>JAJZXZ010000005.1 GCA_021806185.1 Microcaldota archaeon
CAGCGCAATGCTCACCAAGAGGATGCGCGTCGGCGACTTGGTGAAAATAGAGTTCTGCAACGTGCGCAGCGTAGAGCCAAAGCCTCAGATCAACGCCAATGAGCTCTCCAGGGTACTGATATACAATGAGCGCTCCGCCAATTTCGTAGGCTAGCGCTCCCCGTACTTGGAGTAGAACGAGAGATATTGCGAGACCACAGCCTCTGGAGCAGAGGGCTTCACCTTCTGTATCACAGCCCTCAGATCCGCCTCCTCTATCTTCACCTCCTTGCCTTCCTTCACCGTCCTATCGAGCATCATGGTCTTGACCTCCCTGCAGACGTGGTAGATGTCGGCGCCTGTGTATCCTATCGTCTCTTCTGCAATCGCATCGTAATCGATGCTGCCAGTCGGCACCCCTTTCAGGAACAGCCTGAACATCTGCGCCCTCTGGCTCTTGGATGGAGGCTTGACGAACACAAGCTTGTCCAGCCTGCCGGGCCTCAATGCAGCAGAGTCTATCGCATCAGGCCTGTTGGTCGTGCCTATCACCACAACGTCGCCCATATCGCTTATTCCGTCAAGATCCCTGAGCATTTCGCTGGTTATCTGCGCCGAGTACTCGCTCGCCATTCCCCTCTTAAGCAGCATCTCCTCGATCTCATCGAGCAGTATTATGGATGGGGCGTTCTCCTTGGCCCTATTGAACACCTCTTTTATGGTTGCGGTGGCCCTCTCGACACCTTGGTCTGCGAGCTCCGCGCCGTTTAGCTCGAGCATGGTTATCCCGGCCATCTCGCTCTTTATAGCGCGCAACAGCATGGTCTTGCCCGTTCCAGGAGGCCCGAATATCAGTATGCCATTGACGCTCTTTATGCCATATTTCTTGACAAGCTCTGGATGTACCAGCGGGGTCTCTATCGCATCGGTAATCACCTTCTTCGCATCATCCAGGCCTATCACCTCTCTCATCGAGGTCTCATCTCCCCTGCTCTCCTCGCCCTTCTGGCCGTACGCGCTACGCTCGAAGTCCAGCCTGAACTTCTGGTACTGCTCTATCTGGGCTAGCGACACCGACGGTTTCGTGGCGGTTATCCTTTCCATAAGGTCTTCCTCAGTTATCTGGAGTATCGTGTGCTTGACTGCGGCATCCTGTGATACCCTCTGCGCTACGGTCTCGCACAGGACCTTTATGTCTGCTCCGGTAAAGCGCTCGGTCTCCTCCGCCAGTTTGTCAAGGCTGACATCATCCGTCACAGGCAGCTTGCTCAGATAGAGGTCGAATATCTGCTTCCTCGCGTTGTAGTCAGGCGGCGGCAGGTATATTATCTTGTCGAACCTGCCCGGCCTCATCATCGCCGGGTCTATCAGGTTAGGCGCATTCGTAGCTCCTACCATTATGACATTGCTGGTCTTCTGGAAGCCGTCCATCTCGACCAGAAGCTGCGAAACCGCCTGCCTGGACGCTTCGTTCATCCCCTCGCCGCGCCTCTGCGCTATCGAGTCTATCTCATCGAAGAAGAGGACGCACGGCGCGTTCTTCTTTGCTATAGCGAATATGTTGGATATCGCGCGTTCTGTCTCGCCTGGAAACGCCGATATCAGGCTCGGCGCCTTTACGTAGAAGAACCCCGCGTGTATCTCGTTTGCCAGGGCCCTCATCATCAGGGTCTTTCCGGTGCCTGGCGGCCCGAAGAACAGTATGCCCTTCGCAGGCCTAACGTTATACGCCTTGGATATCGCGCGCTCCTCTATCGGCGCCAGCACCGCTTCGGTCAGCTCCCGCTTTGTAGCGGCGTAATTAGCTATGTTATCGAATGTCTCGTTGACGTTGCCAGACTCCAGATCCTCGAACGCCTCGCCGAACCTCATCCTAAGGTCCTGCTTCCTTATCTCGAGGGATTTTACGATCTTCACGTTGTTGAACTCGAGCAGGTACACGGATGCGAGCGCCACTGCGAAGCTTATCGCCAGCAGGTAATACGGCAGCGTCAGCTTTGCCGAGTGCGCTAGTGCTATCGCTATTATCGGATATCCGACGCCTATTATGCTTGCGCGTGTCCCTTTGTACCTTGACCTGCTTGCGACCGCAACGCTGTCTATGCCGAACACGATTAGGGCAAGCATCACCATTTGCGACAGGTAGTACTGCGGCATCGTCTTAAGGGTGGCTGCAATTGACCCGGCTATTTCGGATGTGGCGGTGATCACGGCATCGCTGCCGAAAGCTGCGACGGCACTGCTCGCGCCGTGAGTAAACGTCGCAATGCTGAGCCCGGGCTTTGACGGCACCACATATTGGCTTAGCGAGGCTGGCACCGCTGAGGCATGCGCCGCTGTAGCGTTGTATATAATGTATGAGCTGTTCTGCACTCCAGCTACCCCGGATAAAAAGACGATTGCGATTATGAATAGGACCGACATTATCACGGCTCTCTTGTATCCTATCATCAGGACCCCTATTACCATCAGCGGAATTGCCAGTATGAGGCCTGCTGGAGAGAACGAGAACGCTATGACTGCGTAAAGGAAGAGCAGGGGCCTGTGGTACATGTAGCCGTATATCAGGGAGCCGGCAGCTATCAGGAGGTAGAACCATGCGAGCCCTGGTGCTTGATAGACCAGCATAGGCATGATCAGCGCTATTAGCACTATGAGACCGAGGAACGGTTTCTTAACAGTAGTCGCGAATACCACTACAGCTAGAAGAAGCAGTATGACAAGCGGATAGAATTTTAGTGCGGCCGCTGCGCCTATTAGCGTCAATACAGCAAGTATCCCATCCGGGAAGCCGGGTTCGCGTATAAGGCCTGCAAGCCTATCTGCCATCCCATAGAAAACCACGTTGTGCATATACTTCCTATGCACATGCGAGATTGCCTCCTTTGCCTCAACATCGCGGTACCTACTCTGCCTTGCCTTGTTCTGAGCTGGCATATTAACAGGCCACCATGCCCAGAGTAATATACGTACCTCTCATTTTTATACATCCGGGGGTCATCTGTTATAAACAAAGGCAATTTATTAATATTATGGAGCTTAAATCCTATTGCCCGTTGTAGCTCAATGGCAGAGCGGCCGCCTGTAGTATGTGAAATGAAGAAAGCGGCAGGTTGGGCGTTCGACTCGCTCCAACGGGATTGATGATTCCATGAAGGACTGCATTTTCTGCAAGGTTGTAAATGGGGAGGCCCCCTCATTCAAGGTATATGAGGACAGCAAGTATGTAGCAATATTGGATGTGTACCCTAGCAGGAAGGGCCAGACGCTTGTGATGCCGAAAAGACACGTTGACAGCTACGTATTCAGGATGAGCGACAAGCAGATTGCGGAGTTCATGATAGCTGTGAAACGTGTTGCGAGGCTTTTGGAGAGAGGGCTCGGAGTGGAGAGGGTTAGCATGATATTCGAGGGCGCTGAGGTGAACCACCTGCACGCTAAGCTCTACCCCATAGACGTGTCGCACTTCAAGCTTGGTAAGGTTTATATATCACCGCCCTCGAAAGGCAGGGCCAGCGACGAGCATCTCAAGAGGCTTATAGAAAGAATAAAAAGAGCCAACGACTGATATCTTTGCGTGCCTTGGTAATGTAGTGGTCTAGCATGCGACCCTGTCACGGTTGCAACCCGGGTTCGAATCCCGGCCAAGGCGTATCAGTCTATGTTTATCGTGTCTCCCACCCTAGGAGCCACAGCGGTGAACCCCTCGTCGCTCAGGTCATTCGCCAGCGCTTTTGCGTTCTCTTCGCTACCGTGAACGCACACTACGGTGTTCGGAGAGCTCTCCTTCGCGTACCTGTGCAGGTCTGACCTATCAGCGTGCGCGGAAAGGTCGTGGAAGCTCACCGGTGTCGTTATCTTTGTCTTCTTCCCGTCGAGCGTTATGTAGCTATGGTCGATCAGCGTTCTCCCATTCGTGCCCTCTACCTGGTATCCTGTCAGGAATATGTGAGAGTTGCTGTTGAGCCTCGTTATGTAGTCGAGCACAGGCCCTCCGTTGAGCATGCCGGCGGTGGTGACTATTATCGACGGCCCATTTAGCGCCTCTTTCCTTGCGCCCCTCTCCTCTATCCACGTGGTCTCGCTTATCGCGTTCTCAAGGACCTCCCTGTTCCGTATGAACCGCGGGTGGCTCATCACTATTGAGGTAGCCTTCCTCGCCATGCCGTCTATGTATGTGGACGGTGTAAGGCCGTTCTCGTACAGTATCGCGAGTATCTCCTGGCTCCTGCCAACTGCAAAGACCGGGACCAGAGCGTTGCCCCCATTGTCCAGCGTCTCCTTTATCTTGTCTATCATCTCCTTTATCACCTTGCCCCTATCCGGATGGTCCTTGGTAGCGTACGTCGACTCCATTATCAGCACGTCGCTCTTCACGACCTCTGCGCCCCTGTGCAGCGTCTGCTCGCGCATTTTGAAATCGCCGGTATAGACGACCCTCTTGTTCCCTTTGGAGTGGGGCTTCTCGACCAGCGTTATGGAGCTGCCGCTTATGTGCCCTGCATCGTACAGGGATATGTCAAAGCCGCCGAGCCTCGCTTGGGTATGGTAATCGAGGCTTACGTACTTGTTGATCATGCTGCGTATCTGCCTCTTGTGGAAGAATACCTTGCTGTGCTGCTTCTTCGCTATATTGAGCGCGTCCTCGAGCAGCAACGCCGATAGGTCCATGGTTGGCATGGTCCCGAAAGCAGGTATGCTCATCTCGTTGTATATGGCTGCAGAGAACCCGCTGTGGTCCAGGTGCGCATGGCTGATTACGAGCGCATCCACCTTCGGCAACGCTATCGGGTATTCGGTGCGGTGGTCTATCTTTACCCCAAAATCCAGCATTATGCTGCGCTCGTCCTTCAGCATTATCGCAGACCTACCTACCTCTTGAGCTCCGCCGAGTAGCCTTAGTTGCATCGCATTCCTCAGAACAAGAAGTGCGCGTTCTCTATTCAGAATGTCCGGTGAATGTATATAAAGATTCGCATCCATATAGAGCAATTGGATTGTGTTTTGCATGGCCGACGAACCGAATTTCCTGGACCTTGTATCGTTAAGCAAGATTACTCCCGATCTCGTCGTCGAGAAGTTCGGGGGCAGGATAAACTCGTCCTTCTTCGACGGATCCAACATACTCGGCACCTTGAGGCTGAAGGGGCTCATCGATTTCACTGCGAATTTCCCAGGGCAGAGCGTGATAACGGTAACGGATCAGGGCAAGCAGCTGCTTAAGGAGGCAAACGAGAAAGCGGCGTTGCCATTCGACAGCATAGACCTTGCGATATTGCAGCAGCTACAGGCCGGCAAGCGGTCGTATCTCGACATAGGCAATGCAGTTAACCTTAGGCCTAAGGACCTTGCGATGCATCTCTACAAGATGGGCATCCAGCAGTTTGCAGCATACGACATAAAGAACGGCGTGCTTGATGTGATGCTCACAGAAAGGGGGATGATCCAGGCGAAGGCGGGCATGCCGCAATCTGGACAGCAAAAGCCTGCGGAAGCGCAGCAGCCGGCCGCACAGCAGGTGCAGCAGCCGGCCAGCCAACAGCAGGCTCAGCCCCAGGCGCAGCAGGCGCCAACTGCGGAGCAGATTGCTGGAGGCATGTCGATAGATGATATAGAAAAGCAGATAAAGGTCTCAAAGCGCTCGAGGAACATGAAAATCATTGCAGTGGTTATAGTTCTGGTAGTGGTCATATTCGTTGTGCTTTACCTGAAAGGATTCATACACGTCTAGGTATATGCGGTCGGTGAGCGGATGTTGGTCGATTATTACGTGGCTAAGCGCATACTTGATAGGTACGGCATAAGGAGCGCAAGAAGCAGGTATGTGAAGAGCATAGATGACGCAGTCTCTTTCTGGGACGGGAAGAACCCGATAGTGCTTAAGGTCTTATCGCAGAAGGCGCTGCACAAGTCGAAGAGCGGGCTCGTGGCTGTTGATCTGAACAGCGAATCCGGAATAAAAAATGCGTTTGGGATGCTCCAAAGGAAGGCGGCGAGGCTCAGGCCGTATAACATAATAGCGCAGCAGATGGTGAAGAACGGCATCGAGATAATAGTAGGCGGGAACACAGATCCGCAGTTCGGCAAGATGGTGCTGCTGGGGCTTGGCGGCATCTACGTAGAGACGTTCAGGGATTTCGCGCTCAGGCTCTGCCCTATAACGAGACACGATGCCGAATCGATGATAGAACAGATGAAGTCTAGCGGGGTGATAGCGCCAGACGGGAAGTCGAAGCGTATGATAACGGATCTGCTCCTCAAAGCGTCTAGGATGTTCGAAAGCACGAAGATAAATGAGCTGGACCTCAATCCGGTGATACTCCATGACGGCACATACGACGCAGTCGACCTCAGAATGCTGAAGTGATTCATTGGCACGCAAAACCCTGTATGCTGACATCGGCCCGTTAATGGCCCCGAAGAGCGTTGCGGTAATAGGCGCAACGGAAAAGCCTGGAAAGGTAGGCAACGCGATAATGCAGAATTACATAGACGTCGGATTCCAGGGGCGGCTCTACCCAATTAACATAAATGCTGAAGGGAGGATAATGGGTTATGATGCATACAAGAGCATACTTGACGTCAAGAAGGAGATAGACCTTGCCGTAATAAGCGTGCCTGCAGAGGTCGTGCCGAAGGTGCTTGAGGAGTGCGGCAAGGCTAAGGTAAAGGGTGTGGTCATAGTGACCAGCGGCTTCGCCGAAGTCGGCAGGGATGACCTGCAGGATAAAATCGTCTCCATATCGAAGAAGTACCGCGTGCCGGTCATAGGGCCGAACTGCCTCGGCGTCATGGACACCAGAGCGCGCAACGACACGCTTTTCCTACCTACCTCGAAGATAGATAGGCCTAAGATTGGCGGTGTGAGCTTCGTCTCGCAGAGCGGGTCCGTCGGCAGCTCGTTGCTTGACCTCATAAGCGGCGAAGGTTTCGGCCTGGCCAGGTTCATATCATACGGTAATGCAGCGGTGGTCGATGAGGCCGACCTGCTCAATTACTTAGCTCATGATAAGGAGACCAAGGTGATAATCTACTACATGGAGGGAGCTAAGCGTGGCAGGGAGTTCGTCAAGGTGGCGAAGACCGCGACTAGGCTCAAGCCGGTTGTGATACTCAAGGGCGGGATGACCCCATCAGGGGCGAGCGCTGCGCATTCGCATACAGCTTCGCTCGCGGGTAGCACGCAGGCTTACGAGGCCGTATTCAGGCAGTTTGGCTTTGTCGAGGCGCGCACCCTGGAGGACTGCCTTTATTTCGCGAAGATATTCGATACGCAGCCTCTCACTGCAGGCAACCGCATAGCCGTGCTGACCAACGGCGGCGGGCACGGAGTGCTAGCCACAGATGCGCTGTACAACAACGGGCTGACAATGCCCGAGCTCAGCAAGGAGAACCAGAGGAGCCTGCGCAGGATTATGCCAGGCATAGTTAACATCAGGCTCCCGCTCGACATAGGAGGCGACGCCGACGCTGGCAGGTTCGCGGCGGCGCTGGACGCGCTTAGCAACGACAAGAATGTTGACGCGATAATGGCGATAACCCTTTTCCAGACGCCTGGCGCAGACGAGAGCGTGGCAGACGCGATAGTCAACCACGCGGCTAAGAGGCTGAAGCCCATCGTTGCGGTCAGCACCGGGAGCGCATACACGAAATCGCATGTGTCGCTCATGGAGAACGGCGGAGTGCCGGTGTACGAATCGCCTGATGCAGCGGCCAGGGCGCTGGCAGCTCTCGTAAATTATTCGAGGTACAGGAAAAGGATAGCCTAATCAGAAGATCTCGCCGTTCCTTCTCAGCTCAGACAGCCGCGCTATGCCCTTTTCTGTTATGCGCAGCTTGGGGTTGCGGGATCCGTCGACCTCGACCGTCACGAAGAACCCGTCCTTGTCGACCTCCTCTGTAAGCAGGCCGTCCATATCCTCCTTCATGTGTCGGTAGGCTATCATCTCCACGTCCGTATCTTCCGGTGAAAGAGAAAGCTTTTCGGCTACGGCTTTTGCCAAAGTCGTCCAAGTAACTGGGTTGCCCTTCCTCAGCATCTCCTCTGTTGTGGAGAGTAGCTTGGTCTTGATCTCCTGGATCGAGAAAGGAGCTACGTGCTGCACGACGCCATCGCGAAGTACGCTTGACATTTGGGCCGCCATGGGTCTAACAATACCAAGATTTATATTGCTTTCACGCGTTACGTCGCTTTAGGAAGTTGAATTCTTACACTTTTTCAATTTTTCTAACCACAACTCATGCGCCTCAGAATAAGACCTTTTTGCCCAAAGCCGCCGTTAACTTTCAATTATCTGTTTCCAACGTCCTGGCCAGCTTGCGTGTGCAAAGATTTTAATAGGTTTTATGGCAATTATACTCATCAGGCTCTATTTGTCTGCGGCGCCATGGCGCCAAGCTAAGGAGATTGAATGACAAATGCATTTGATGTTAAGGGCTCTGCCCTAGTCAGGCTCGCGGCCGAGAGGCTGAAGGGGCTAATGGCGAAGCCGGCTTACATAGACTACGTGAAATCAGGCGCGAACAGGGAGAGGACGCCAAATAGCCCAGATTTCTGGTACATAAGGAGCGCGTCAATACTCAGACAGGTCTACATGAACGGGCCGATAGGAGTTGAGCGGCTAAGGACCCGGTACGGCTCGAGGAAGGAGCACGTAATCCACAGGAGGCACCACACCAAGGCAGGCGGCAGCATAATAAGGGATGCATGCCAGTCTCTTGAGAAGCTTGAGTTTGTCAAGAATACAAAGGCGGGCAGGGTGATAACACCGAAGGGAAAGTCGTTCCTGGACAAGCTCTCCAGAGAGGTAGAGGCACAGAGATAGTGGTGGCATGGCGTACGATGAGGAGGAGGGAGGCCAGAAAAGGGCGAACAGGAGGCTTGCCGCTGCAATAAAGAGCATGCAGATTGAGCAGCAGAAGAAGGAGCTGATGAAGCAGCTGCTCGACTCGAAAGCATACGAGCGCCTCATGAACATAAGGATCTCAAACCCAGAGCTCTATGAACAGATGGTTAAGGTTGTCGTATCGCTTGCGCAGACAAACAGGCTGCAGGGAAAGATGACGGAGGCCCAGCTGCTCTCCATACTTGGGAAGGTGACGGTCAGGAAAGAGCCGACGATAAATTTCAAGAGGAAGTGATGCTATGTCGAAGAAATCAAATATAAAGAAACAGAGGCTTGGGAAGGCCCTGAAGAAATCAAGGAGGATTCCGCTCCTGACGGTAGTCAGGACCCACCGGAGATTGCAGTCGAACATGTTCGCAAGGAACTGGCGAAGGACAAAACTCGGGATTGAGGATGATTAGATGGCTACACGCATGCTCCTGACGATAAACATGCGCAGGTACCTTGTCACGCAGCCCAGGAACAAGAGGAAATACAAGGCGATAAGGTACCTCCGCGAGAGGATATCGCACTACACAAAGACGGACATAGACAACGTGCTGCTCAGCCAGTCGCTGAACTCTGAGGTGCTGAAGAGGGTGGCGAAGAGCATGGCACCAGTGAAGCTTACCGTCAAGATAGACAACGGAAAGGCGACCGCAGAGCCGTTCTCCGCAGAGAAGGAGCAGAAGAAGGAGGAGAAAGAGGCGAAACAGAAGGAGAGCCAGAAGAAATGAGTTTATGGAAGCCGCTAAATGCCAGGTGAACGGCAGCGACTACATAGGAGCTTTCGCAACCACCACAGACAGATATACGTTCGTGCCTTTCGGCATGCCAGCGAAGCTGATAACAATGATACACGATGTGCTTAAGACCGAATGCGTAAGCATAGGCATAAATGGCACCGACCTTATCGGTCTTTTCTCTAGGGCGAACTCCAACGGCATCCTCGTGTCAAACATAGCAAGCGCAGAGGACGTTGCTAGGATAAAGGAGCCGGGCCTGGACATCAACGTCGAGATACTGAAGAGCAACATAAATGCGATAGGGAATACGGTGCTCGCCAACGACCGCATTGCCATAATCGATGTCGAATACGATGACAGCGAGGCGAAACAGATAGGCGATGTGCTTGGCGTTGAGGTGGTGAAAAAGGAGATAGGGGGCTTTAAGACCGTAGGTGCAACAAATATACTGACAAATGGCGGGTGCGTGATAAACAACAGGGGAAGCGACTCCGATAAGGAGACGCTAGACAAGATGACTGGATTCGACTCTGTGAGGACGACAGCGAACACGGGATCCCTCATCGTAGGCATGGCGTCGCTCGCGAATTCGAACGGGTTGCTGGTCGGCAGCGATACGACAGGTTTCGAGATGGAGCGTATGCTTCAGGCTTTAGGGGATTGAATGCGCAGCAAGGTGCAAACATACGTGGTGAGTGGTATCATAAAGAAAGGCGGGCAGAGGAAGTTCAGCCTGCAGCTCAGCGCGGTGAGCGAGAGGCACGCGACGGCGTTAGCGAAAAGCATACTCGGCAGCAGGCACGGGCTAAGGTCGACAGCATACTCAATACTCGAGGTAAAGAAGGGTTGATCCGCGATGGCGCAGCCTGAAAATCGCACGCGTGAGGAAGAGCTCTACACCCTAAGCTACATGCAGCAGCTCTACCAGAGCCAGCACAATGCCGTAGTAAACGAGATGAACAGGGTCGTCCAGTACCTAAACGAGCTAGCATCGCTTAAGAAGACACTCGACGATTCCGGTATGCTTGATGGCAAGGACGTGCTTGTCAGCCTTGGAGCCGGAGCCTACATGAACTCAAGGTCCGATAGGCTGGAATCTGTGCTAGTGGACATAGGAGCTGGCTATGTTGTGGAGAAGGATATAGGGGCGGCAAAGGCTTTCGTGGATGATAGAACTCAGAGATCCACCCAGACGTTCAACAATCTTGTCAAGAACAGGAATGAGCTGCGCGATGCGATAATTGACGTTGCGCGCAGGATTGATGCGCTGAACCGCAGGTAATCCGGATGTTCGACGAATTGCGCAAGAGGATATCGAGCGCGGTAAAAGGGTTCATAAAGAAGGAGGAGAGGGAAGCAAAGCCACCTGCTGAAACCATGCCCGATAGCCGCGGGGAGGCGAAAGGGCCAGCCCTATCAGTGGATACATCAGTAGGCACAAGGATCAAGGGCGCGTTCGGCGGCAGCGTAAAGCTGAGCGAGAGGGAAGTGGAAACATTCCTCGGGGAGCTGGAGGATTCGTTGCTGAAATCCGATGTGTCGTACAGCGCTACGGAGAGCTTCATAGCGATACTTAGGAGGAAGCTCGAGTCATCAAGGTTCAAGCCAAAGGAGATAGACCAGATGGTAACAGATGTGGTGCGCACATCACTCCTCGAGACGCTCCAGAGCCCTGAGCAGAGCATAGACCTGGTAAAGTTCGTGAAGGAGAGGGTGGTGACAGGCGAGATACCTGTGAAGATACTCTTCCTCGGACCCAATGGCACTGGCAAGACCACTACGATGGGGAAGATAGCGGCGTTGCTGAAGAAGAATGGCATGGAGAGTGTATTCTCAGCCAGCGACACCTTCCGCGCGGCTGCCATAGAGCAGACGGAGCATCACGCGAGGGCGATAGGCTCGCACGTGATAAAGAGCAAATATGGTGCCGACCCGGCAAGTGTAGCATTCGATGCGATAGCATACGCAAAGGCGCACAACATCCCTACTGTGCTGATAGACACCGCCGGCAGGCAGGAGACAAACAAGAACCTCATCAACGAGATGGTGAAGATTGTCAAGGTAGCGAAGCCAGATATCACTTTATTCGTGGGCGAGAGCACCGCCGGGAACGCGCTCACAAGCCAGATCAGGGAGTTCTCTAAGTACATGAAGATAGATGGGATAATACTCACGAAACTCGACTGCGATGCGAGGGGCGGCAACGCGGTGTCCATAGCAAGCGCAACCGGCATACCAATACTGTTCTTCGGCATCGGCGAGTCATACGACGCATTGGTTAGATACACTCCGGAATTCGTTGTAGACTCAATATTACCAAATTAGTGAGCAATTTATAACTTGCCCCGCAATATAAGTCAGTGGGCAAATGAAAAGTTCGACTTATGATATTGAAAGGAAGGTGCTCAAGAGGCTTGTCGGAGCTTTCGCCGGGATAGACGACCAGAAGAAGAAAACCGACCTGATAATATACCACGCGAAGACAATAAGCCCGGAACTCTCTGCGGATGAGCTAAAGGAGATTATAAACGACATAAATGACCTATCACCCATAGAGGACTATCTCACTAATGAGAGCATAGAGGACGTGATGATCAACAACACCAGAAATGTATATGTGTACGATGCGAGCGGCGGCCTAGCGAAGATAGATGCGCGCTTCGAGACAAGGGAGAAGCTGGATCTCTTCATAGACAAAATAAAACTGTACTCCACGAACGAGTCAGCGAACGGCAACGTAATAGACGTGCACCTGCCCACAGGGAGCAGATGCAACATAGTCACATCGCCGATCGGCTACGATGTGACTATAAGGAACTTTAGGAAGCGCGCCCTGAGCATCATAGACCTGGTGAACTTGGGAGAGCTCGACTATCAGATGGCGGCCAGGCTGTGGGTCTATGTCGACGGCTTCAGGGTGAGGCCGGCCAACCTGCTGGTAGGGGGCATGCCTGCAGCCGGGAAGACGACGCTGCTGAATGCGCTGTTCTCGTTCTTCAGGCCGGAAGCAAGGGTGGTGACGATAGAGGAGACATACGAGCTCAACACCGAGACGCAGGAGAACTGCGTAAGGCTGGAGACCAGCGACGACCTGCCGATGGTCGAGCTCGTGAAGAACTCTGTGAGGATGAGGCCTGATACAATAATAATAGGGGAGGTGCGCGGCGCTGAAGCTAAGGATATGATGACAGCGATGAACATAGGCAAGATAGTGCTCGGCACGATCCACGCGTCAACAGCAAGGGATGTAATAACAAGGCTGCAGAGCAAGCCCATGGACGTGCCGATGGAGCTCATACCTGCGATAGACGCGGTAGTGATAGTCTCCCATGTGATAGAAAACAAGAAGCCGCTGAGGAAGATAGTTCAGGTATCGGAGGTATCCGGAATAGAGACGAAGGTGCTGCTCTCAGACCTGTACAAATACGATTACAAGACACACCAGGCTTCGCCGATACTGCCCAGCGTAACGTACAGGGATTCGCTGGCGAGGCTCATTGGCGTTGCACCGCAGGACATATACGAAGAGGAGCGGGTCAGGGGCAGCATACTCGCAGCTATGAACAAGCAGGGCGTGAAGGATATAAGGAGCATAAACGAGACCGTTAGGGCATATTATGACGATCCGCAGACTACGCTGAACAAGCTTGGCCTATCTAACATGCACGCAGCCATAGAGGTATAATCAGGGGAGGAAACGCTTCGCCGCTATCTTCCCGCGTATGTAGTCCCCTACAAACGTCAGCTTCGGCCCTTGCAGCGTGTCCTGCTCGAGCTTCGTCTTTGTCTTTATGACCTTGTTGAGCTCTTCTACCCACTCCTTGTGCCTGTTTATCCATGGGTACTGCAGCATGTCCTGCGCCCTCTTTATGTCAACCTCTGATGCCTTCATTGTCATTTTCTTGAGGAAGTCGTAGCGCTCTATATCTTCCATAGTCACGCCGAGGAACCTTGCCTCTGGCGTCGCTATCTCCCTGCCCATGTAGGCGAGGTTTATGCTTCCGGTCTTTATCGTCCAGTATATGTACCACCCCCAGGCGTCGCAGTCGTTGAAGACATAGATCGGAAGGCCCATGTCGGCGAGCTTTCTTATGAGGCGCCGCGTGCCCCTTGCGGCC
>JAJZXZ010000006.1 GCA_021806185.1 Microcaldota archaeon
CTTGATTTGGCATGCAATTCCACCTTATTATCGCATCTAAGGCGAATCAAAAGCATTTAAATACTTTCTGTTTTGAATTTTACTTTCTTTCAAAAGTTGTCAACCGGCTTTTCTAAGAGGTTATTAGCACATTATTGGCAGCAAAAGGATTTTAATAAAGATACGCGAATAGCTAATATGGACGCAGTCAAAGCATTCGAAAAGATAAGGGACGTCCCCTATAGAATACCTCTAAACCTTAAAGAAAGGGACGATTCCTGTAGCGGGAAAAGCGATAGGTTATTCAAACTTCTAACCAAGACCGGCTATAAGGTAAGGTACAGGGTTTGCGAGTTTTTGTGGAGCTCGATGGACCTACCAGCTGTAGTTAGAAAAGCACCGCATGAAAACCGCTGCACCCACACTTATCTGGAGGTTTACATCAATGGCAAATGGAGAGTGCTCGATGCAACATGGGACAAAGGGCTCGGCAGTGTATTGCACGTAAACCACTGGAATGGAGAATCCAGTACAGAGATAGCGGTCAAGCCTATAAAGACATTCACACCGGAAAAGAGCAGATCCGCAGTAAATGCATACGGCACGGAAAAAGAAATCAAGGCCGATTTGAGGGAGAATGGAAGATTTTATAGAGCGTTCAATGAATGGGCTGACATGGTCAGGCATTCTTCCCGAAATTAGATTTCCAGCCGCCTTTCCTGCGCTGGAAACCGCGCCCTCCCATCCTCCTCTGGAAGCCCTTCTTCTCAAAAACCCTATCTGGCGCCTCCTTCTTCGGCTTTATCGGCTTCTCCCTTATCCTCTTTATGCTCTCGTCCAGGTCCTTCTTCAGCTTCTCTGCTATGAAGTTCTTAGAGAAGTGGTCCGCCTTGAGCGCAATGCATATCTTTGTCGCGTATACTCTCGCAAACCTGCCGCGTATCTCCCGCGGCGCGTTCGTTACCTCAGGTATCTTGAACAGTATCCCGTATTTCGGCGGTTTGCTCCCGAACTTTATGTGCTTGAATAGCGCCTTTTCGGCTCCTAGCAGCTGCACTGTGCCAGCTGGCATAGTGGCCAGCCTCTCCATCGAGCCCGCCCTGCTCAGCAGCTCTGCAGCTATCATATGGCCTGCCAGGTATGTCGTGTTGGGCATTATCCTGGTCGATGCCTTCTTTATATAGGAATCTAGTCCCTTGAGCGAATCCGACATCCCAAGCAGCATCCGCGCGAATTCCGATATCGCGCTGCCGTCTTCGCCTTCCAGCGCCCTGCCTATTGTCGAAAGCAGCTTATTGTGTATCTCACCTGCGCGTCCCTCGTCGCCAACAGCCTCCTTTATCGCGGCATCGTCCTTGCCCTTGCCTTGCACTGCCATGACAAGCTTTGCCAGGGTCTCAGGGCTGGTAATTCTGACCTCCGGAAGGTATATCCCGAACCACTCGCTTAGCCTCTCGTAAGCGAGGTTGAGCGATCTATCCGTCTCGATGTAAGCGTTGACGGCCTGCATCAGCGCGTACTCCTCGCTCTGGTATGCGCTCCTTATCCCCTCTTTGGCGCTCTCCAGCATTCGCTCCCTTACCCCCTCAAATCCTTTCTTTGGCAAATTCACACCGCAGCAAGAGAGGTATCTCCGATAAGGTATAAAATAGCGATAGATGTGCGCTGCCCTACAGCACAAAAAGTATAAATACCTTCGAGCATGAGTCCCTTCTGTTCGCTTGAAGTGATTTTATGGCGAGAAGGCTAGTAGATGAAGCATTGGGGCAAGGAAGGACACAGCGCATCGTCTCAGCGCACCAGATCAGCGCTCTGCCGGGCAGCATAGAAGGGCCAAAATCCGGGGACCTGAAGGCTCCGACGGCAAGTGAGCCTTTAATGGGGATAATGCGAAGGGATGAGACTGCGGTGCAGGTCGCAATGCCGCTCAGGGTAGCGCCCATCAAAGGATTCGAGCGGTTCTTGGAGCTGAGGGCAGCAGAAAGGGACATAGCCAGCAAGCGCAATACCACGGGCGAGCAAGAGCCTTTATCTAATAGCATGCAGTCCGACACGCAATAATTTTAAGCTGTACCGCGAAAGAGAAGCATGCAGACAAAGGTCACGACGCTCGGCAACGGCCTTACACTGATAGTATCGCCTATGCGCAGCCTGCAGACCGTCGGCATAGCTTTGGGGGTAAGGTACGGCTACGTGGACGACCTGCCAGGAAAGATAGGCGTTTCGCACTTTCTCGAACACATGCTCTTCAAGGGGACGAGGAAAAGAACCTGGAAGGGGATAGACGAGGAGACGAACCGCCTAAGCATAGACGACAACGCTTTCACCGATTCCGAGTATACGGTATACACAATGACCGCATACAAGGGCTACTTCGGCAGGGCGATGGAAATACTCTCAGACATGGTGAGGAACTCGACAATTCCAGATAAGGAATTCGCCATGGAGAAGGGGCCGATAGTCAACGAGATACTGATGTTTCACGACAATCCGGCATCGTCGGAGATGTCAGGCGGCTACCTGCCAAGAGTGCTGTTCAAGAAGCACCCTGCAAGGAACACGTCGCTGGAGAATCCGAGGAGCACACGAGGCATGACGAGGAGGGACCTCATGCGAGTGTACGACAGCTACTACACGCCTGGCAACATGGTCCTCTCAATATACGGCGGGGTGGGCGCTAGCACTGCCACGTCCATATCGAAAAGATACTTCGGCGGGTTCAGGAAGCACACGAAGAAACCGCTCAGGCACCCTTCAAGGGAGAAGCAGGAGAGGTCTGTCATGACGATAACGAGGAGGGGGGTGAAGCAGGCAAGAGTAGGCATAGGGTTCAAGACGCAGGAGTTCCGCAAGCAATACCTCAACGAGTACCTGTCGTCGCTTGTGGCTGGGCTGCTGCTCCAGCACAGGCTCTTCGAAGAGGTGCGGGAGAGGCGCGGGCTCTCCTACGAGCCTGCTGCCAGGGCGTACACCTACTCCACATATGGATTCATGGGAGCCGAAGCGGGCGTAGAGCAGAGGAACCTGAGAGAGGCGGAGAAAGTGATACTAAAGGAATTCTACAAGCTGCAGTGCGGCGAGATAAAGAAGAGCGAGATAGACAGGATAAAGAACGAGCTGCGCATAGGCTACACGATAGCGAGGGAGAGGCCGCTGGAGATGGCCATCAGGGCTGCAGTATCGACGATGACAGAGCAGGATCCGAGCCTTCCGGAGCGGATGCCGGAGCTGATAGGCAGGGTGAGCCTCGACGGGGTGAGAGGGTACTGCGCAAAATACATAGACGTCGACAGGTATGGCATGTACATACTGAAGCCGAGGTAGCGCACCTTTTTTATATTGGTTAGAGAGAGGTATACCGAGATATATGAAGATAGAAGAACTGCTTGCGTATGCGAAGAGCAAGGGCTTCTTCTGGCCTAGCGCAGAGATATACGGCGGAGCGTCGGGCATATTCGACTACGGGCACGTGGGGGCGCTCCTGAAGAGGAGGTTCGAAAGCCTCTGGCTCTCCTACTTCGTTGACCAGAATGAGGGCTATCACCTGATAGAGGGATCCGAGATGCTCCCGGAGAAGCCGCTGATAGCGTCCGGCCACGCATCAAGGTTCAATGATGTGCTGGTAGGCTGCACCAAGTGCAAGACCTTCTTCAGGGCCGATGTGATACTCGCAGAGAAGAAGGTGGCGGTGTCAGAAGGAGCGTCACCGGAAGATATGGACAAGCTGATAGAAAAGAGCGGGATAAGGTGCCCGAGATGCGGCGGCGACCTCGGAAAGTCGAAGTCGTTCAACATGATGATCGGAATAAGCCTCGGCCCGGAGAAGGCGGAGAGGGGCTACCTCAGGCCAGAGACCGCGCAATCCGCATACCTGAACTTCTTCCAGGAATTCAACGTCCTGAGGAAGGCGCTGCCGCTCGGACTTGCGATAATAGGCAAAGCGTACAGGAACGAGATATCGCCAAGGCAGGGCCTTTTCAGGCTCAGAGAGCTGACGCAGGCCGAATTGCAGATATTCTTCGACCCAGAGACCTGGAAGCCGGGGGACGACGGGCTCTCAGAAAGGAAATTCATTGTGGTAACGTACAGCGACAAGAAGACGCAGCTGCTCAGCGCGCATGAGCTCGCCAAAAGGTACGGCATACCTGAATTCTATGCCTATCACATGGCGCTGATAGACAGGTTCTACACTGACGTGATGGGCGTCCCTAAGGAAAGGTTCAGGTTCCTTGAGAAGGGCGGCGATGAGAAGGCGTTCTACAACAAGGTCCATATGGACATCGAGGTAGATATAGAGAGCTGGGGAGGTTTCAGGGAGGTCGGAGGCCTGCACTACAGGACGGATTACGATTTAAGCTCCCACACAAAAGGATCCGGCAAGGACCTCTCAGTAAACATCGCCGGAAAAAGGATAATGCCGCACGTGCTCGAGCTGAGTTTCGGAGTCGATAGGAACGTCTGGATGCTCCTGGATCTCTTCTACAAGAAGGACGCAGAGAGGAGCGTGCTGATGCTGCCGAAGCGGCTCGCCCCGTACCAGGCAGCGGTGTTCCAGCTGCAAAACGACGAGAAGCTCGACCAGACCGCGCAGAAAATATACGAGAGCCTGAAGCACAGGTTCAAGGTCGTTACCGACAGCTCCGGTTCTATAGGCAGGAGGTATGCGAGGATGGATGATATAGGAACCCCATACTGCATAACTGTAGATTTCAAGAGCACAGACAAGGCTGACAAGGAGCACGGCACCGTCACGATAAGGAACCGGGACGACAGGTCGCAATCCAGGGTCAAGATAGACTCGCTTCAGGAGTTTTTTGAAAAGGCATACACGCACGGTGATTAGCTGCAGAGCCAGCCCAGCATACCAGTAACCACGTTCTCGCTCAGGCACACGTTCGAGAGCGCGCAGCCGCTGACGTTCTATGCGGACTTCAATAGGGTGAGCAACACACTCATATACCCGAAAGGAAGCTTCTTTATAAACGTGGTGCAGTCAGGCAGCGACGAGAAAGGGCGCTTGCACGTGAGCGGAGTCCGCCCTAAAGATGGAGTGCGCGAGGTGAGGAGGAGATTCAGGCTCAGAGACGACATGGGCAGGATATATGAGAACATACGGCCAGACACGTACATCGCAAGGGCGATAGATTCATATATGGGAATGAGGCTTACCCTCAACGACCCGTGGGAGACAACGCTCGTATTCATAATATCGCAGTTCAACAACGTGAAGCGCATACGGCTTATAACACGGAACATAATCGGTAAGTACGGAAGTGAGATAGAGGGCCATGACGGGATAAAGGCGAGGAGCTTCCCAACAAGCGCAGATATGATGAAGGCTACCGAGAAGGAGCTCAAACGGCTTGGCGCAGGGTACCGCGCAAGGTATATAATCGGGGCGGCGGATTACTGCACAAACAACGTAGACCTAGGCGAGCTGCCGGCCCACAAGTACTTGAAGCTGAAGGAGGAGCTGATGCAGATAGACGGAGTTGGTGAAAAGGTGGCCGATTGCATAGCCCTGATGGGCTACGGCAACCTGAAGGCATTCCCGATAGACGTGCACATAAAAAGGACCATGGAGAAACTCTACTTCGGGGGAAAGGCAAAGAGGATGCACGAGATACGTGAGTTTGCGGAGAGCAGGTGGGGTAACTACATGGGATACGCACAGCAGTACCTATTCCACAATGCGAGGATGATGGCATGAAGGCACTTGACGCTGACATAGAAAATATAGCTGGCGGGCTTACCAGGAAACAATCGGACTTCGATGTAGTGATGCAGCTTTCGAGGGAACTTATCCGTGATGCCGGCCAGACGATCACTTTCATGCACAACAACGAGATAAAAAAAGCTGCAGAAAAGCTGCGCGCCATGGCATCAACGGTGAAGAGGCTGCAGAAGATAGACTCCAAGTTCAGGTACCATACGATGCAGGCGTATCAGGAGTATGCAGAGGCCAGGATCTTCGCTGACATAAAGACCAAACGAACGGTCACCCCGCTAAGCGGCGTGAGAGTCGATGGCGATGCATACTTGATGGGGCTGATGGATGTGGAGGGGGAGCTGAAAAGGGAGATATTGGAGTCCCTCAGGGCCGGCAGAGTGAAGGAAGCGGAATGGTACTTCGACACAATGAAGAGGATATACGACTCAACAAGGAAGCTAAGGTTCGCCGAGGCTGTCTTGCCCGGGTTCAGGAAGAAACAGGATACCGCGAGGATCCAGATAGAGAATGCGGGCAGCGAGATACTGATGTTCAAGAGAAGGCGCTAGCGCAGCCTGAGATACACTGACGATGCAGCCAGGTCTATGCTCTTGTTGACCGTGTCGGCATGGCTGCCGGACGCGGCGAGCTTGGCTATCCTGTTGTCCAGGCCCATCTCCTTTATCCTCGCAGCAACCATGGCTATCCTTTCTGAATAATCGCCATTGATATACTTGTTGACAGACGCCTGTGTTATCCCAAGCCTGTCTGCTATCTCCTGCTGCCCCATCTTGTACTTACGCTTGAGCAGCCTTGCCACAGCAACCCTCACCGCAGGTATCGCAGTCCTTATAATGCTGTCGCACTCAGATACCATCACTCTACACCGAAAGTGTCCTTTAACGATCCGAACAGACCTTTGCCCTTTTTGTTCTGCTGCGGTGGTTCCTGCACCTTCTTAGGCTTCTGCGCCTCACGTTCGGCCCTCTTTTGCAAGACTGGCGCTGGCTTCTCCTTAGGCGCAGGCGCGCCAGCTCCGAATACATTCTTTATCGAGCCGAACATTCCGCTGCCCTGCTGCTTCTGCGGCAGCGCAGCTTGCTGCACGGTCTTCTCCCCCTTCGGTTGGACATCCGCTATCTGCCTCTGCCTGCCCATGGCGTTTCCGAACGAGTCCTCTACGCTCTTGATTATGCCCCTCGTGTCCATCCTGTAGACTTTAGACGAATCGAGTATTATCACGTTGCTCTTCGCCTGCATGGCGGAAACCGCGTCATCGACGTCCTTGCACACTGCAGCGCGCACCCCGCTGACCTTGTTCGCCTCTATTACCGCATCCATAGGCTTCTTTGAAACAAGTATTGATACGTCATACCCTGAGATCGAGTCGCGTATGTCCTTTATCAGGATCCTGTAGTCGTCCGTGTCTTCGTCGCTCATTATGCAGGTGTTCCCGCTCCTGTTTATTATGTTGGCTAAGCGTATGCTCAGACCCTTGTCATCAGATGCCAAATATACCCGCATCGGATCCCCCATGCCGATAATAAATCTTGCTGACATGGTTATTAAGCTTTGTGATGGAATAAGGATAAGGTGATGAACTGAGAGGAAGAGACACCCTCGTGGTTTGCGAATCGTGCGGCAGGAAGGTACCGAGAAACAAGGCTGTGATCGACGAAAAAGCGATACGCTTCAGCACCGAGCTGAAGAATGCCAACGATGTAAGGTTCTTCGAGCGCAGGAAGGTGGTGTACTGCATAAGCTGCGCGAAGCACAGAGGAATATTCGAGAAGAAGAAGCGCCAGGCCATAGAACGGGCGAAAAGGTTCTGAAATGGTGGAGAAGGAGGATCTGCTAATCTTCAGTATGCGCGAGGGAAGCGCAACGCAGCCGGCCGCTCAGCCGGCTGAGGCACAGCCGGTCATTGCGCAGCCGTCCAAGCCAGTGCCGCAAAAGAAGAAGGAGGAGAAAGGGCAGGAGCTGAAGGCGCAGAGTAGGCAGGCTGCCAAAGGGCTTTACTGTGAATGGCACCCGTGGAGGCCTGCGTATGCTGTGTGCTACACCTGCCACAAGCCCTTTTGCTACGAGGACATATCTGAATACAACAACAAGTACTACTGCCTTGAGGACATAGACTCTGCGGTTGCCAGGGAGAAGCCCCAGCTGACGTTCGCTTTCAACAAGGTGAGCATGCTGCCTGCAAGCCTCTTCCTGCTGACCATGTTGGTGTATATATACTTCGTCAACGCGGTCATCGCCTATATCGCGACTAACGCAGCCAGCGTCGGCATACAGGCATTCATAGCCAGCAATTTCATACAGAGCGTGAACCTTAGCTATGTGATGCTCTTTGTCGGGTTAGCCATACTCGCATTCCTATTCGCAGGAGGACTCCTCATATTCGCGCAATCAAGGAAAGGATACTGGCTCAGCATATTCTCCGGCTCTATAGCTTTCATATTCTTCAGCTATGTCTACATAGCAAATTTCCAGGACTACGGCTTCATAATAGGCGCGCTGACGCTAGCCGGGCTGATAACCATGAGGTTTGCGGTCAATTCGCGCACCACAGAGGAGGAGCAGGCGGCAGGCGCCCCGCCTCTTCCAAGCAGCTTCAAGTACGGCGCCCAGTCCCAGCTGCGTTTCTGATCAGCCGGCCATCAGCGTGCGCGCCTGGTACCTTCCCCTCCTCTCTATCTCGGCAAGCCGCCCCATTATCTCGCCGCTGGATCCGCAGCTCTTCCTGTAACCGGCAAGGAACCTCCTGAAAAGGCCCGGGCGCACAGACCTTTTCATAAGAAGCAGGTCCAAAGCCTTCTCCTCTGTTGACTTCGTGCTCTCAGCAAGTCCGAAGTCTATTATCCAAATCCTATCTGCATTATCAAGCATGAGGTTCGCAGGAGTATAGTCACCGTGCGCTATGCCGATGTTGTGCAGCATCCCGCAGCATACTCCCGCATCGTGCATTGCCCTGCCAAGCCTAGCGCTGCCGATCCTGGCAAGCCCCATTGTGAATTCGTGCAGGCTCCTGCCGCGTATCCTCCCCATGCATATGCTTGTGCGTTCGACCAGCAGCACGTTCGGGACGTTCATGCCGTGCGACGAGGCCGCATAAAGCAGCCGAGCTTCGCTTTTTGTGCGTTGGCGCCTGAGCCTATCGTCAAGCTGCTTTATCCTGTAGCTCTTCGCTATCCTTTCCTTGACTATCGCATCTATCCCAAGGAACTCCGTCTCATAAATCCTCGCTTCAGCGCCTTCAGATATGAGTCTCAGACGATCACCACGTCACCTTGACCGTGTCAACGCGGTACCTCTGATTTATGCCTAGCTGCTCTGCGCTGTAGCGCTGCCCGCTTCTGTACATCTTCTCCGCCACTACGGCAATCATCGCGCCATTATCCGCATTCAGCTCATTCGGCGAGACGAAGAATCCCGCACCGTGGCATTTCGCTACAATTCCGAGCATCTCCTTCAGCCTCTTGCTCTGCGCAACGCCACCGCAAACCATCAGCTCCCTCTTCTTTGCAAGGAGGAGCGCGCGCTCGGTAGCCTCGCAGAGCATCGCAAACGATGTTTCCTGCAACGAATATGCGGTATCCTTGACCGAGTGGCTTTTCAGCGCCTTCTCGGCAAAGGTCTGCAGCCCTGTGAAGGTGAAGTCCATGCCCTTTACAGTGTACGGCATCTCAAAGTACCTGCCGCCATCTGCAACCTTGGCAACAGTGGAGCCCCATGCAGGGACAAGGCGTGCAGCGCGCGCAAAGCTGTCTATCATGTTTCCGATTCCTATATCGAATGTTTCGCCGTAAACGTGGTAGTGTCTGAACGGGCTGTCTACGAGGCCCAATATCTGGGAGTTGCCTCCGCTGACATAGAGAACAAGCGGATCCCTCAGCCTGAACGCCTGCTTCGTAACCTCTATGTGGCCCAGCGCGTGGTTGACCGGCATGAGCGGCAGTTTGTATCTCTTTGAGATAAGCGCCGCAACAAGCTGGCCTACCGCAAGGCATGGCCCAAGCCCTGGCCCCTTGGTATACCCTACGGCTTCCACATCGCGCGGTTTTATTCCAGCCTCGTCCAGAGCGCGCTTTACCACCAAATGGGCATTCCTCATGTGGAATCCGGCGACCTTTACGGGTATCATGCCCCTCTCTTTTATCGGGTACATGCTCTTCTGGTTGGCGAGTATCCTGCCGTTGTCGCAGATGCCGACTCCAAATGTGTGCGCTGTACTCTCAATTCCAAGCACGGCCATAAAGGATCGGTTAAAATGACTCAAAACAGGAATAAAAGGCTTTATGGCTCAGATGACATCTATTATGTCCTCCTTGTAGCCCATCCCGATCAGCGCCTTCTTCGTCGTGTCCTTGTGGTCGCCCTGCAGCTCAACTACGCCGTCCCTGCTCGTCCCGCCGCAGGCTAGTATCCTCTTGAGGTTCTTCTCCGCGCTCTCGAGCTCGTCGTTGTTTATGCCCTCTATGACGGTCACTACGCGGTTGAACTTCGCCTTCTTTGTATAGACCCGTATTTTGCTCTCCGTCTCGCGGTCAAGTACGGAGCATACGCAGATGTCTTTGGGTAATCCGCATTTTGGACATACGTCTGGCATTAGCTCTTTGCACCCTTCTTGTTCAGGATCGTGTTTATCCTTGCAATGGTCCTCCTTATCTCGCGCGCCTTGATCACCTTGCTGGCTACGCCGGTCGAAGCCACCTTCCTCCTCTCTATGCTCAGCTCTAGCTCAAGCTCGCCAAGCTTGGTTCTAAGTGCGCTTTCAGACAGAGAACGTAGTTCACGCGCTTTTATTTCAGACACCTGTAATATTATTGCACCTTCCAGATATTAAAAGCTTTGCGTGCGTTTACGTCTTTGCTAATGACTTCTGAATGCTGCCAGCAAAATGGATTAATGAGCAGGGTTTACTAGCAAACGCGTGAGTCTCGGAAACCTTAGGCAATGAGAGGATATTAATAGTTTGTCTCGATAATACTGTTGGTAATCATCAATGCAGAGCTTCAAGACGACCGCAGAAGTCAAGGTTCCAGAGAAGCTAATCGATCAGGTAATCGGGCAGGAGAAAGCCACAGATATAATCAAGAAGGCGGCAAAACAGCGAAGGAACGTGCTGCTGGTCGGATCGCCAGGTACTGGAAAAACGATGCTAGCCCAAGCGATGGCAGAGCTGCTGCCTGCCGCAGAGCTCGAGGACATACTTGTCTACAAGAATGTCAACGACGAGAACATGCCGCTCATCAAGGCAGTTAAGACATACCCTAACGAGGAAGCGAGGGCTAAGGGCGGCGACGGCCAGGGCAGGCAGATACTGCAGAAAGAGCGGATGAAGAACAGGATGATGATGGGGAAGGGCGCATCGCTCGTAACTCCGATAATACTCCTCCTCGTCATAGTCCTATTCGGGCTCTCGCTGAGCGGCTACATAACGGGATACGAGATAATAGTGCTTGCCGCACTCATCCTCGGGATACTGATATTAAGGACAATGAAGATGTTCATGAGCGGGGTCACCCGCCGCGCAGGCATACTGGGCACAACAGACTACAACGAGCCTAAGCTTATAGTTGATAACACAGGATACAAGCATGCGCCTTTCATAGACGCTACTGGCTCTAGGGCCGGCGCGCTTTTCGGCGACGTCAGGCACGACCCGCTGCAGAGCGGCGGGCTCGGCACCCCGGCGCACCTTAGGGTTGAGAGCGGTGCGGTGCATAAAGCCAACAAGGGAGTCCTTTTCATAGATGAGGTATCAAGGCTTGAACCGAGGTCGCAGCAGGACCTTCTAACGTCAATGCAGGAGAAGAAATACGCGATAACAGGGCAAAGCGAGATGAGCTCAGGCGCACTCGTCAAGACCGAACCGGTGCCTGCCGACTTCGTCCTGGTGGCTGCAGGCAACCTGCAGGACATACAGGCGATGCACCCAGCGTTGCGGTCAAGGATACGCGGATACGGCTACGAGGTTTATATGGAGTCGACCATGGAGGACAACGATGCCAATCGCACAATGCTCGTCCAGTTCATCGCGCAGGAGGTGAAGAAGGACGGCAAGATACCGCATTTCGGCAAGGATGCCGTCGGCGAGGTGCTTGAGGAGGCGCGCAGGCGCGCAGGCAGGAAGAAAAGACTTACTCTCATACTCAGGGACCTCGGCGGATTGGTGAGGGCTGCAGGGGACCTCGCCGTGGAGCGGAAGCAGAAGGTGGTGACCAAGCAGGATGTGATAGATGCTAAGAAACTTGCCAGCTCTATAGAGTCCCAGGCAGTTACCCAGGAGATAGAATATACGAAGGACTATCAGGTCTTCACCAACCGCGGGTTCAGCGTTGGCAAGGTGAATGGCCTGGCTGTGATGGGCTCATCGTCCATAACATCAGCAGGCCTAGTGCTGCCGCTTGTCGCTGAGGTCACTCCGGCAAGCTCCAGGGCGGAAGGCAAGTTTATACCCACCGGCAAGCTCGGGAAGATAGCGAACGAGGCAGTGAAGAACGTTAGCGCGATAATAAAGAAGCATATCGGCAAGGACGTCGCCAACTACGACATGCACGTGCAGTTTCTGCAGTCGTACGCAGGCGTTGAGGGAGACAGTGCAAGCATATCGGTAGCTATAAGCATAATCTCTGCAATGGAAAACCTGCCTGTCGACCAATCGGTCGCAATGACCGGATCCCTCTCTGTAAGGGGGGAGGTGCTGCCCGTAGGCGGAGTTACCAGCAAGATAGAGGCGGCGATAAGCGCAGGCATGCGCACGGTAATAATACCGCAGAGCAACCGTGATGACGTCTACATAGCGAAGGAGAGACTGCGTAGGATAAAGGTTGTGCCTGTGAAAACCCTGGCTGAAGTAATGAAATACTCGATAAAGCCAAGCAAACGCAAGGACGAGATAATAATGGAGCTCAGGAAGCACGAGCTGCCGAACGGAAAGTGAGAGAGTGAGCGAGCGCAAAGATGCGGATGCGAAGAAGAAGCTCGAGCTTTTCGGGAAGGAGATACTCGAAGAGGTGGAGAATGGCAAGAGCCCGACCTTTACCACGCTCTCTAGGTCGAGGTCCAACGTGAAGTACGACGAGAAGGCCGGGGTGCTCATGCTAGGCAAGAATTCCGAGGAGCGCAACTTCGTGAACGTCGCCCAGGCAAAACGATTTATGCAGACGGTCGCGATAGCTTCCAAGTGTTATAAGTTCATCAACGAGAACCTGCACACATCAATAAGGGGGCTATTTTATCAGCTTAAGTACTCGCTTGGGGAGGACGTCGACGAGAACATATTTAACGAGCAGGCCGAATCGAACCCGCTCATAGAGGACCTTGAGGTGTCCCTCGGCGTAAAGAGGGAGGACCTCAACCTTAACGCGAACAGGAAGGGCGTGCTGGCAGGAAACCTGAAGATACACGACACGTTCGGCGGGGAGCGCCAGCTGATAGACGCGGCAAAGCAGGGGAGGAGCGGATGGGCGATACCGAGCGATGTGGACAACGAGATAGAGTTCACCGACGTGCGGGCTAAGTACGTGCTTGTCGTTGAGAAGGACGCCATCTGGCAGAGGCTAAACGAGGACGGCTTCTGGAAGAAGGAGAACTGCATACTCATATCGCCGCAGGGGCAGGCCGCAAGGGGCACGCGGCGCCTCAGAAGAAAGCTCGCCGACATGG
>JAJZXZ010000007.1 GCA_021806185.1 Microcaldota archaeon
CTCTAGTTCTTCAGGCTTTATCTGTGCTTCTTTCACCGCGTTTTGCACGCTTGCTATGAGCCCGGCCATGTCTGGCACTCCGAGCAGTGCACCTATGAACTTGTCAGACCTGTACGGCTCTATGTTCGCCAGCTTCTCCCCGGTGCCTATGAACATCACGATAGACCTTGCGGCGTTTGTTGCGCTCAGTGCACCGCCCCCCTTGCCAGATCCATCAATCTTTGTCACTATCACCCCAGTAACCCCCACGGCGCTGTTGAATTGCGCCGCCTGCCTGCCAGCCACCTGGCCGATGTCTGCGCTTATCACCATTACCTTCTCGTCGGGCTTGAAGGCCCCCGAAACCCTCTTCAGCTCCTCTATCAGCTGCCCGTCAAGCGCATTCCTGCCGCTAGTGTCGCACACCACAACCTGCTTATCCTTGAACCTCTCGATGCCCTCCTTCGCTATCTTCGCAGCGTCCTTTTCGCCCTTTTTACCGAAGAACGATACGTTGGCCTGTTTCGCCAGCGTCTCCAGCTGCTCGTAGGCCGCAGGCCTGGACACGTCGCAGCAGATCAGCGCCGCGCTCAACCCCCTGTCCTGGTAGTACTTGGCCAGTTTCGCTGCTGTGGTTGTTTTGCCAGATCCGTAGAGCCCCATGAGCAGTATTCTCTGCCTCTTGAGCTTTGGCTCATACGACTGCCCCATCAGGGCCACCAGCTCCTCATAGACTATATTGGTTATGTAGTCTGTCGGAGCAACTCCGGGAGGCGGCCTGCTCTTCAACGCCTTCTCCTCTATCCTGCCGGTCAAATCGCGCACAAGCGCAACGTCGACATCCGCTCCTAGAAGGCTCTTCTGCAGCTCCTTGTTGAACTCCCTTATCGTCTTTGCGTCTATGATGGTGGCGTGCTTGAGCCTAGCTATCGCCTTTCTCAGGCCTTCGCCCAGATCCATAAAACCAGCCTATAGTATCTTGATGCTCCATATTTATAGCTTACATCCGTATCTATCGTGTTATGCCCAGGTTGAAGATGATTCTGGCGCAGTCGAACCTGACGCTCAGAGGCGGCGCAGAGTTCACAATACTGAAGATTGCGCAGCACTACAATACCCCGATATACACCGCAGAGTATGACAGGAACAGGACATATGAGGGGTTCAAGGAGTTCGATGTGCGCACGATAAGCAAGGGAGGCTTCACCGGCGTTCTTCCGTATGGGAGGATGTCGCAAGGGCTTGACTACGGCCTATCATTCTACAACTTCAAGGTCAAAGAGGACTACGACCTCATAAACGCGCACATTGGGCCAAGCCACTGGATAAGGAACAACAATGAGAGGGTGCTGTGGCACTGCCATACGCCCCTGAGAGATGTCTACGACCTTTATGAGTACAGGATGATGATGAGGAGCCCGCTCTCCAGGCCAGTGTACCGGCTTGGCACCAGGATAGTGAAGGGAATGGACCAGGGTGTAGTCAAGAAGATAGAGAAGATTGTGACAAACAGCGAGATAACCCTCGCACGGATCAGGAAGTACTACAACAGGGGCGCTACGATAGTCGGAACGGGCGTCGATTGGAGGGATTTCAAGAGGGACGGCGACGGCAAATACTTCTTCTACCCCTCAAGGTTCTCGCCAAACAAGAGGCAGGATTACGCTATAAGGGCGTTCCAGCTCTTCAAGAAGCGCGTTAAGGGATACAGGCTGGTGCTCTGCGGAGTGACTTCGAAGGATCCGTTCTATTACAATTACTACAGGAAGGTGAAGGGGCAGGCGGCGAAGGTCGGCGGCGTCACGGTGCTAACCGATATATCAGAGAAGGAGAAGGCAAACCTCTATTCAAGAGCAACAGCCGTTCTGTTTACCTCAGTTATGGAGGACATGGGCCTTGTGCCGCTCGAGGCTATGGCGAGCGGCAAGCCAGTCATATCCGTTAATGAGGGCGGCCCTACCATAAGCGTGAAGCACGGGCGCACAGGCTTCTTGGTCGGCAGCGAAATGGAGATGGCCAGGCGCATGCAGCAGCTCGTTGAGGATGAGAGCCTAGCTGACAGGATGGGCAGGGAAGGGCTCAAGAGCGCGAAAAGTGCGTGGTCGTGGGAGTCCTTCTTCAAGCGATACGACGCAGCGATAAGGGGAATGAGGCTATGACTTCTGGGCTATCGCCTTTGCTGGAGACGGCCCTATCACATACTTCGATATGACCTTCGCGGCATAATCCAGCGCCCTCTTTATGTTCGCCTCGGTGCTTGCGCCAGTGCATATCATCTTGCCGTTCTTGAAGAGTATTATCGATACTTTCGGCTCAGCAATCTTGAATATGGCCCCCGGGAACTGCTCGGGCTCGTAATCGACCTCCTTCACCTTCTTAGACAGCAGGTAGAGGTCTATCTCGGCGTGCAGGTCGGCGCTTACAACTATGTTCTCTATCTTTATCACAGGGTTGGTTATCATCCCGTCCTTCGCCTTCTTTGGTTTTGCTGCCGTTTTAAACACCGACGTATTACTATTTATATGTGCGAAGGTTTAAATACTGTTGAGCGTTCGGGGCTGGTGAAAACATGGATGGAGAGGTCGCCATAGTTGGCGGCGGCGTGATAGGATTAGTGCTCGCCAGGGAGCTCGCCAGGAATGGGGTCGAAGTTACAGTGTATGAGGCTCGCAAAAGCATCGGAGAAGGCGCCAACAAGGCATCAGGAATCGTATCCGTCGGTGGTTTGGCCAGCATAGGCGTGGATTACGGCGACGCAGTGCTCAATTCGCTAGATGGCGCTGTACTCTACGCAGGTGATGAGAAGCTGAATGTGAAGGCGAAGGAGACCAAGGCGTATGTGCTCGACAGGGAGATATTCGCCAGGCTGTGCGCCAAAATGGCAGCAGATGAGGGCGCAAGAATAGAGCTCGGCAAAAAGGCCGACAGGGATATGCTCAAGGACCTCTCGCGCGACAGGATAATCGTAGGAGCGGACGGAGTGGTATCCTGCGTCGCAAACCAGTTCGGCTTCCCTGAGATAAATGATTATGTTCTTACATACAAGGCGGAGTATTCGGGCGCTGATGTACGCAATCTGCATTCTTGTGAGCTTTTCTTTTCTGATGCGCCAAAGAGGTTCTTCGGCTGGACCGTGCCGCATTCGGAATTGGTCCTCGAGGTCGGAATCGGAGAGTGGATGCGCACCAGGCGCAACAGCCTCTCGGTATTCAATACGTTCATAAAGAACAATATCGTATCAGAGGAGATAAGGGGCGCAACGAAAGAATCCGGCCTGGCGAGCATGATACCTCTCCAGGCTAGGAAAACAACCGTCAAGGGCAATGTGCTGCTCGTCGGAGACGCTGCCGGGCAGGTCAAGGCGACCACAGGAGGCGGGCTTGTTTTCGGAGCCCTTTGCGCCAAAACAGCAGCAGAATCCATAATAAACCACCTCAGGAATGGCGCGCCGCTCTCTATGTACGAAAGGATGTGGCGCAAGAGATACTGGGCCGACCTCCAGATGCACAGGGCGATACATCGATATTATTCCAGCCTAGGGCCGAGGGGCGCTCGGCTGCTTTTCAGGCTTGCCAGGATGCTGGGTGTCGAGGGGTTCCTTAGCGAACACGGGGATATGGACAGCCCGAGCAAGGTCGTGAAGAGGATTTTTGTAAGATAACCTTGCATACGCCGCTCCGCATGAATCGGCTCCCTCTTTAGATAGACCGCTTTATTGGTGGGATGAGAGATAACCGCGCAAAACCACAAAAGACATATAAATATTGATGACGACATTATACTCAAAGAGGAACGGGGTCGGATAGACCTTGCGAGTAAATAGGTTCCCAGGGGTGCGTGCCTGTTCGCCATAACCCCTGCCAAAAGGTCTCGGAAGGGATTGGTCTCGCTGACAGATGAAACACGGCCTCTGCAAAATGCGGAGGGAGCCCATACCGCTTATGGGCGGGAGGATATCAACACGAATCGCGTGATTTAATGAGCCAGTTTGGAGTCCAGCTTCATTCCAGGTCGCATACAAAAGCCGCAGGCAACGGCAAGCGAAGGATAAAATCAAGGGACAAGCGCAGGAGCGAGATCGGGAGCTACTTCTCTGCTACTAAGATGTCTGAGGAGAACGCCTACAGGGCGCACAGGAGGCGCGGCGGCCGCCTGACAATGGTGCTGAAGAGCGCCAGCTATGCAAACCTGCTGACAAAGCAGGGCTACAAGAAGGTCAAGATAAAGGGAGTGCTGGAGTCAAAGGACAACAGGAACTTCGCGCGTCAGAACATAATAACGAAAGGCACGATAATCAATACAGAGTTTGGCAAGGCGCAGGTGACAAACAGGCCTGGCAGGGAGGGCAGCGTCAATGCGCTCCTTCTAGAGGCTTGAGCGGATGCCCGCGGTTGTATACGAATGCAGCGCCTCGGAATCCCAGGAGCTGAAGAAGTTCCTAGAATACGACCCGTATCTCGACAAGAGCCTTGACGCCGAGCAGCTGAAGAAGCTCAACAGCGACAAGGACGCAAATGTAATATTCTCAAGGCAGGAGTTCATGCTCAGGGACGGCGCGTCGCTCGGCCTTTCCAATGACAAGTTCTATTTATACATAAACGCCAGCGAGGATTTCCTGATCGGTGCCGAAAAGAAGCTCAAGAATAAATTCAAGAGCGTAAAACGGGCGTCGAAAGAGGATGAGAAAAGATTCATAGATGCTGTCGAGGAAGAGCACAGCAGAGGCAACGCCGGAATCGGCGCCATATTCGGTGGTTGAACGAACGTGATAAGCGCAGATGACCTGTCGCGCGACCAGATAATGCACATATTCAGGATAGCTGACGACCTCAAGAGCAGCAAGGTCGAGATAACGATAAAGGAGCATGCGATACTCGCATTGCTGTTCGACAAGCCTTCGCTGCGGACACGCGTATCGCTCGAGGTAGCGATGGCCCAGCTAGGAGGCAACAGCGTCTACCTTGAGAGCCAGATGACCCACCTGCAAGGCGGAGAGACGTTATCTGACACGATAAGGATACTCAGCAGCTACTGCGATTTCGTAGCCGTAAGGACGTTCAGCCAGGAGCAACTCGTGGAGATGGCATCAGCATCGCGCGTGCCTGTGATAAATGCGCTCACAGATGCGGAGCATCCCACGCAGGCGCTAGCGGACGTATACACAATAATGCAGCACGTCGGGCGCATACGCGACGCTAAGATCGCATTCATGGGAAACATAGCCTCAAATGTGGCCAACTCTCTGATGATAACCGCAGCCAAGCTCGGCGCCGAGGTCGCGCTCGTGGGCCCGTCAAACGAGAACCCCCCTAACAGCTTGTACTACAACAGGGCGAGGGAATACAGCAAGGTGTACACCGATTCGTCTGTCGAGAGCGGGCTTGAGGATGCAGACATCGTCTATACCGATACGTATGTTGACATGGGTCACATAAAGGGGTCCGAGGATTATTCCGAGACGGAGCAGGAGAAGCACGCGGAGGAGAGGATAAAACTCTTCTCGCCGTACCAGCTCAACGCGAAGGCGCTATCGTATGCGGCAAAAACTGCGCTTGTGATGCACGACATGCCGGCGCACAGGGGAGTGGAGATCACGAGCGATGTGATGGACGGCCCGCGGAGCATAGTGTGGGAGCAGGCGGCGAACAAGCTGCTCCTGAACAAGGCGCTGCTGCTCTACCTCTCTGAGCTCGGCCCATCCAGATAAGTATAAATTCTTATTCTGAGACGCAGTAACATGGACCTTCTCGCCAAAGTCGGAATCGGAGCCGTGATACTTATCATCATATTCGCCGGAGTGCTCGTTTTCAGGTATGCTGCCACGAGGTCAGGGCCGCTCTCGGCATCGCAGGCACAACAGGTAGTTCAGCGAGACCTGAAGCTCGCTTATCCGAACGCAACGATAAATGTGATAAATGTAACGCCATCTACGCTGGCCTCAGGCAGCTGGAACGTGTTCGTGAGCCAGGTGTACAACGCCACGAGGCCATGCCCAACGGTGTATCTCGAGCAGTACGACTATCCGGCTACAGGGCTGGTGCCCAGCGTGGCGAACCTATACACGCAGCATTGCATAATATACGGCCTCTCGAACACCTCCCTGCCGTACTACACGTACCTTATAACCTCGCCAGAGATTGCGATAGCAAAGTCGTTCAATACGTCCTTCCCGGCGCTTGTCGTTTATGTCAATACCTATGGTTACAACAGCACCAATGTATACGCATCGCACTACCAGAGCTTCACGCCAAACAAAAGCGTATTGCCATCGGGCAGGAGCTTCAGCGACATATGGCTTGTGAACTATACGAACGTGCGCGCCCCGTACTCGGAATAC
This sequence comes from Microcaldota archaeon, assembly GCA_021806185.1. The sequence continues at coordinate 6,317 of JAJZXZ010000007.1, forward strand.
GTAATCCTTAACTCATCAGGCTCTATCCTGTTCAACTACACCATTTCGCGCTGAAAAGCCACACGCATCAATATTACAAAAGTAAATCAAAATAGACCATGGTAAATAATCATATACTGCGATGAACAAAATTTACGTCTTTTCCATCTCATGAAGCGCGGGTTTTCAGCACCGAAGTTAAAACTACTACTATCAGAAACAGATGCACAAGGTTTTTAAAGCTATTTATTGCATTTATTGCAGGCGATAAAATGAGCGACCTCGTTAACGACCTATTGGGACAACCCAGCGGAAGCAGCACGACACCAACTGAAGACTTTAGTTCCTCGCAGATAAAGATTGTTACAGCCGGATTCGGCGGAGCTGGCTGCAACATAGTCAACCGGCTTATAAAGGCCGGGGTTAAGGGCACCGAATTCGTTGCTGTTAACACAGATGCGCAGCACTTCAAGATAATAGATGACAGGATCAAGAAGGTATTGATAGGAAAGTCGCTAACAAGAGGGCTCGGAGCAGGCGGCGACCCGCAGATGGGCAGGAAGGCCGCAGAGATAGATAGGAACCTCATAGAGGAGGCGCTGTCAGGATCGCAGCTTGTATTCCTGTGCGGTGGAATGGGAGGCGGTACGGGAACAGGAGGCATATCCGTAGCCGCGCAGGTGGCGAAGGAGCAGGGCGCCATAGTAGTGGCAATGGTAACTTATCCGTTCGACCTCGAAAGGGTAAGGAAGGTGAAGGCGGAAGAGGGCATCCAGGAGCTTAGGAAGCATTGCGACAGCGTCATAATACTGGACAACAACACCCTGGTGAGGCTTGTGCCGAACCTGCCGATGAACGAGGCATTCGCTCTGGCGGACTCGGTCCTGGCCAAGGCGATAGGCGGTCTTGTCTGGACAATAACGCAGCCAAGCATGATAAACATAGACTTTGCCGATGTGAGGAGCATAATGGTAGGCGGAGGCGTAGGCTTCATAGCGGTAGGGACCGGAAGAGGCGCTGACAAAGTGAATTCTGCAGCCGAGGGAGTGCTGAAGAACAAGCTCCTTGACGTAGACTTCGAGGGTGCAAGCGGCGCGCTTGTCCACATATCAGGCGGTTCATCGCTTACGATTGGCGACGCAGTCCATGCAGGTGAGATAATCACCGAGAGGATGGACCAGAAGGCCAACGTTAAGTGGGGCGCCAGGATAATCCCAGGTTACGAAGACCAGCTCGAGATCGTGGCAATAGTGACGGGTGTCAAGGGAGCGAGCATAGTAGGGAGGCTGGAGGAGAAGAAGCAGGAGTCTTACAGCGACCTTGAGATGATCGGCTGACCCGCATTGGCATTTAGGTGAATTCAATGTTGGGAAACCATTCCGGGGAGGAATTCGTAGCTAAGCTTGCGGTAGTCGGTGTAGGCGGACAGGGCTGCAACCTTGTCAACAGGCTGTACAAGAACGGCATAAGGAGCGCAGACACCCTCCTTCTCAATACCGATGCAAAACACCTCGGAATAGTCAACGGGGACAAGAAGATACTGATAGGCAAGGATATAACCCACGGCCTTGGCGCCGGCGGCTTCCCCGAAGTAGCGGAGAAATGCGCGGAAGCGTCTAAGAACGAGATAGCAGAGGCGATAGAGGGCTACGACATGGTTTTCGTTGCGGCAGGAATGGGAGGAGGCACTGGCGGAGGCGCGGCTCCGGTCGTCGCCAAGATAGCCAAGGAGCAGGGTGCGCTGGTGGTCGCATTCGTGACCTATCCGTTCTCGCTGGAGAGGAGCAGGAAGAACAAGGCTGACTGGTCGCTCCAGCAGCTGGGAAAGCACGCAGACACAACCGTTGTGATAGAGAACGACCGAGTGCTGAGCTATGCACCAAATCTGCCTATGGAGAAGGCGTTCGAGCTTGTTGACAGCGTGGCGTGCAACGCCGTAAAGGGCATCGCAGACACCATAATGCTGCCCAGCCTGATAAACTTGGACTTTGCGGATGTGAGGGCTGTGATGCGCAGCGCAGGGACTGCTGTGATAAACCTTGGTTCAGGAAGCGGGCATGACAAGGTCGACAGGGCGATAAAATCAACGCTCACCCACCCGATGTTGAATGTAGACCTGCTTGGAGGCAAGAGTGCGCTTGTACATGTGGCTGGCGGCACCTCCCTTACGATACAGGAGGCGACGGCGATAGGCCAGGGGGTCACAGAAGGCCTTGATGAAAGGGCTAACGTGATCTTCGGAGCAAGGCTGATTCCGGAGCTGAACGACCAGATAAGGGTGATGTCAATAGTTACAGGGGTAACCCCGAAATTCGGCCTAGGGATAGACAGAAACGCACCACCGCTAACCGACCTGAGCCTAGAGCTTATCTGAGCACGATTCGGACAAGCTATAATGCAATGGGCCAGGCCCACCCATTTGAAGCTGGGATGAAGGCTTAGCGAAGGTATATAAGTTTTAATCAGGAACTACCTTCTGTTGTTCAAGATGACCAATCAGAATGCCGCTGTTGGAAGCACACCACTTAAGTTGTGGGGATGCTACCAATCGGGCTTGTAAACTAGAATGAAGCAGGTGAATATGTGGGGGACGAGGTGACCATTGTATCGATGAAAGAGGTCAGGGTAGGCCGCTACATAATAATCGACGGCATACCGTGCAGGGTGGTCGATATAGAGACAAGCTCCCCTGGCAAGCACGGATCGGCAAAGATGCGCGTCACAGGCATAGGAATGTTCGACGGGCAGAAGAAAACGCTGCTCAAGCCGTCCAGCGCAGATGTTGAAGCGCCTGTGATAACCAAGAAGAAGGCGCAGGTGGTCTCAGTCGGTGACTCTACTGCGCAGCTCATGGATTCGGACACCTATGAGGTTTATGAACTGCCGCTTACCGATGAGTTCATGGGGAAGCTGAAGCCAGGCGCGACGGTCGAGGTCATGGAGGCGATGGGCAGGAGGGCGCTGTCGCGTACGTTGGGCAACGAGTGATTCTGTGGAAGTAAGCATACTATCAGACAAGAGCAATCCGAATACGAAGAGGCGTGAGATATCGTTCGCAGTCGTGCAGGACGACAAGACCGCATCGAGGGACGAGGTGAAGCGGGAGCTCTGCAAGAGGCTTAGCCTTGACCCTGAAACAACGATAATAACGCAGATGAAGCAGGAGTTCGGTATGAGGAGGAGCACAGGGGTGGCGCATTCGTATGCATCAAAGGAGCAGATCGCCAGTGCAGAGCCGAAGTACCTGATTGAACGCTTATCAAAGAAGGGCAAGCCGAAAGCGGAGCAGGCAAAGGCAGAGGAGCCCAAGCAGGAAAAGGGCACGGAATCGGCCGGGCCCGAGAAGAAGGAGTGATGATTTATGGCCGACAAGGGGCAGAAGCAGGCTAAGCAGTACAAGCCGGGGCGGGTGTGCCCAAAGTGCGGAAGGAGGATGGCTGAGCACCAGGATAGGTTCTCGTGCGGCAACTGCCATTACACCGAGTTTAAAGGTCATGAGAAGAAGGGATAGCCTCATGCCCCGGATCAAAAAGGGAAACGCGAGGCACGAGCGGCCTATAAGATATGCAGTATACGTCACCTTCCTTGTCCTTATAGTGCTGCTTTTCGAAACGTCCAGCCTTTACGCTGCAGGGAAGCTTGGCGAGAGCGCCTACCTGGTGTATGCGTCTATAGCGCAGTCGTTCGTATTCTCGTTCGTTGCCATCGCGTACCTGTTTGCCAGCGGCAGGGGCCTGAAGCAGGCTGTAGCCAGGCTCGGCATGGCGAGGAAGCAGTGGAAGAATGTATACATAGCTTACGGCATAGCCATATTCGCGGCCATATTCCTCCTTGAGATACTGCTCGGGCTCTTCCAGGCCATAACGGGCGTGCAGCTCCCGACCAACGTCGCTAAGCTGTTCAGCGGGCTGCCGCTCTACTTCCTGCTCTTCTCAGTCTTCATCGCCCCGATAAATGAGGAGATACTCTTCAGGGGATTCCTTGTGCCTGGCATAGGGAATGTGATACTGTCTGGGCGGAAGAATGTGGGCAAGCGCACCGCGGCATACAAGAACGCGATGTGGGCCGGAATAATACTGAGCGCGCTGCTCTTCGGCGTGCTCCATTATCTCTCGTATAATTCGATATCGGAGCTGATAGCCGCGTTCGTCTTCGGCATGATCGCCGGCTATGTAAGAATAAAGAAGGATTCGCTCTATCCGTCAATAGTAGCCCACATCCTCGTCAACTTCCTCGGGTTGCTGGTTTTGGCGGTGCTTATATGAACGAGCTAAGGGTCGTGGTAGTCGGGCCGATGTACCAGCAGAACCTTGGTTACATAGCCAGGGTGTCGAAGAACTTCGGCGTGGAGAGGCTGTTCATCGTGAGCCCGAGGTGCGATTACAAGGGCAAGGAGGCGATCAAATACTCGAAGCATGCGAAGGAGCTGCTGCAGAACGCGAAGGTGCTAAGGTCGATAAAGGAAGCGACGAAAGGCACGTTCGTTGTCGGCACCACCGCATTGTGGAGGAAGACCGGCAAGGCCTTCTACAACGTGCACACGCCAGCATCGCTGGCGAAGCTGATCAGGAAGAACGGGATAAGCAGGGTCTCGCTGCTCTTAGGCAGGGACGACACCGGCCTCACGAAGGAGGAACTCACGGGGTGCGACGCCAGCGTCTTCATACCTACAAACGAGGATTACCAGGCGCTGAACATATCGCATGCGCTTGCGATACTCCTTTACGTTTTTTCCGGTAATCGATGGAAAGGAGGGCCCGATGCGGCGGACAGCCGCGACATGGAGAAAATCGCCAGGCTGATAAAGGCATTTCTATTGAAAAGGAGGGACATCAGGGACAAGCGAGCGGTGTCTATGGCGCTGAAGCACGTGATAAGCAGGGCGTCCCCAACAAAAAAGGAGCTGAACGCGATATCGGTTGCGCTGTCGCCCAGGAAATAGGCGCCTATCTTTTCGGTGCGGCCGCCTTCCTGCTCTTTATTATCTTGACCTTTGTCGGGGTCAGCAGTATCTTTGCATCGTCGAGCCTGGCTATGTCGCCATTGGTCTTCTGCACATAGTCCTTCAGCTTGTCTATCATGCCCTTGAGCGTGTTCGGCCTCTTTGCCATCTCAGATATGTTAAGCAGTATGATATTCTTCCTGCGCAGCTCGTCCTCTATGAGCGCAAGGTCAGATTCCTGCTGCAGCGCAACAGGCTTTATGTAAAAGTCTGCGGGTTCGTTCATAACGTCTACATTCTCCATCTCAGCAGAATTCATGTACTCCTCTACGTCCAGTTCCTTGGATGTGCCCAGCACACCGCCCAGCTTGTTGAAGATGCTCATTCCATCACCATAGTCGCCAACAAAGTATAACATGTCTCTTTTTTAATACTTTCTCTTTTGCGGAAGCGAAGAAGCGATGTTTCCCTGCGATGTCAAGCAAAGATTAAAAACATACCATGATTATACTAAACGGTGCAAATGATAAAGCTGAAGAGGGTGTATGAGCCCATAAGCGTGACCGACGGGGAGCGCATACTCGTCGACAGGCTTTGGCCCAGAGGCATACGGCACAGTACGTCCAACATAGATATATGGGTAAAGAACGTCGCGCCGAGCAAAGAGCTGAGGAAGTGGTACGCTCATGATCCGAAGAAGTGGATGGGATTCAAGAAGCGGTACAAAAAGGAGCTGGACGGCAACAACGCCCTCAACAAGCTGATACAGATAGTGCAGAATGCAGACCCGGTCACCTTCCTGTATTCGGCGAGGGACAATAGGCACAACAACGCAGTGGTGCTGCTCGATGTCGTCAAAAAGAGGATGAAAACAAAGGCGTAATGGCGCGTTTTTTGGAGAATGTGATAGTAGACACAAGCAGCATACTCTTCGGCATAGCCGCCAAAAAGGACGTCTTCAGCATAGCAAACAAGAGATTCAATGCACAGGTGCTTATATCAAGGGGCGTACTTGACGAGCTTTCGGGTATATCAAAGAACAAGGGCAAAAGGGGAGCATCCGCTCGCGCGGCTCTCGCACTGATAAGGGTTAAAAATGTTAAAGTGCATAAAGATAGAGGAAGCGTCGACTCCTGGATCGCCAGCACAGCCGCAAAGCATAATAACACAGTCGTCATAACGAATGATACAGCTCTTTTCAGGAAGGTGAGGTCGGTAAACAGGAACGTTTTCAAGCTTTCAAGGAGCGGAACCCTAAGGAGATGAGTGAGAGATTGTACAGCATATACAGCGTAAAGGACATGTTCAAGATGCCGCCCGAGTACTTCGGAGAGGACATAGAGAAGGTAGCCACCACAATAATACAGAACAAATACGAGGGCAGGATAGACAAGGACATGGGCGTGGTGGTCGCCATATTCAATGTAAGGGACATAGGCGATGGGATGATATACCCAGGTGATCCTGCAACGCATCATGAGGCGCAGTTCGACATACTCGCATACACGCCGCAGGTTGACGAGGTCGTTCCAGGGATGGTTACCGAGCTCGTGGAATTCGGCGCTTTCGTCAGGATAGGCCCGATGGACGGACTGGTCCACGTCTCGCAGATTGCCGGAGAGTTCCTAACCTTTGACAAGAAGAACCAGGCGTTCGTATCAAGGAAGAGCAGCATAAGCCTGAAGAAGGGCGACATCGTCTACGCAAAGGTCTCGACCGTGAGCATGAAGAACACGATAAAGGACTCGAAGGTAGCGCTTACGATGAAGCCAGACGGCCTGGGCAGGCCCGAATGGGCAAACCTGGCAAGCGCAAGGGCGAGGGCAAGGAAGGGAGGCTCAAGGAAGAAGTGATATTGTGGCTGAGGAAAAGGCATGCAGGAACTGCAGGCTTGTGGTAAGGCATACGGATACGTGCCCGCTCTGCGGATCCAAGGACCTGACGGACAAGATGGGGGGCTACATAATCATACTAAATGCAGAGAAGTCCGAAGTGGCGAAGAAGATGGGGCTGAAGGTCAACAGCACATACGCTCTCGACATAAAGGGTTAAAGCGGTCAAAATATACTGCGGGTATGGGAGAACAGCGAGCTACTACAAGTATAA
>JAJZXZ010000008.1 GCA_021806185.1 Microcaldota archaeon
CTCTATGTCTTTTATTACCGTCATTATATTCTTTATGTCTATCAGGCCCTTTATGAAACTTAGCAGGATGCCTTCGTTGCCGACGTAGAACCTGAATGCGTCGAGCAACCTTGTGTAGTAGTAGAGATCAAGCGCCATGAGCATGTTGGATATGTCACCCCTGCGGGCCTCGTCAAGATGCTTGAGCAACGGCGTTCCGTATCCTAACCTGACTAGGTAGTTGACCACACCCTCTACATCCTTCTGCGCCACTATGTTGGTATACTCCTCCCTGCTTATCAGCCCTGCGAACACGCCTACCGGTATGTTGCGCTGCACGGTGAGGAACGCCTCCGTCTGCTCCACGCTGTAGCCCAGCTTCTTCGAAGAGAGTATGGTCTTTATGTTCTCTATGTCATACCTGCCTATGAAAGCGGCGACTATGTTGCGCGCCAAAGGTGGTATCGCGAATGCCGAATTCCTGCTCATCCTCATCATGTGCGCGTTTATCACAACCTCAAGCAGGTCCGGCTCCTTGTAGAGCGCAGAGAGCTCGTCTATCTCCTTCCTATATCCGGTTGCGCTGAGCGCCTTCACAAACTCATCGATGTCCTTCTGCTCCAGCTGGCTTATGAAGCCCGGAGAAAGGAATTCCTGCCTGAGGCCCTTGAGCCTCCCATAAGCCCCCGTGTATGTAGAATCCATGAAATCATTTTATAAGCTTCATTACCTCCACTGCAACCGCATCGCTGATGCTTGACAGTAGCGCGCCAAGCGTGTAGTCGACGTATTTCAGACCATCCCCAGACACCGCGCGCAGGCCACCGGTAGATCCGTCTGACAATTCCGATATCGTGAACCCGGCAGGCTTTATCTTTCCTACGTCTTCCCTCCTCACATATATGGTGCAGTTATCTCCAAGCTCGCTGGCAGCCTTGGATGCGAGCTTCTGCAGCAGCTTTGTATATTCCTCGCTTTTTGTATACTCTGGAAATGCCGCCTTTATTGATTCTATAGACTTAACTACTTGATCATTTAGCCGCTCCTGATACATCTGCGCTGCCTCTGTTGCAGCCTTGCTGCTCTCCCTTGTCATTATAACCTTGGAATCCGCGGCTGCCTTTGCCCGCGCCTGTGAGAGCCTATCCAGCGCTTTCGCCTTCGCGTCTCCTGTTATCTTATCGGCTTCGGTCTTTGCCCCTTCCATTATAAGGCGTACCTTCGCCTCCGTGTCGCTCTCTATCTTTCCAATAATCTCGTCAAGTCCCATGCTAACCTGCTTCCTTACTATCAGAGTATCTGCAATAGCAGTATGAGACCAAGGACGAATCCGATTATCCACAGCGTCTCAGGTATTACGAAGAAGAACAGCACCTGTCCGAACTTCTCCGGCCTCTCTGCTATTATACCCATTCCGGCGGCTCCTATCCCTTGCTGTGCCATTCCTGTGCCAATCAATCCGCCCGCTATCGCAATAGCCGCGGCGATTGCATACTCTGGGTTTGCTGTTACCATCCGTTTCACCGTTTAAGTAGGATAAATCCGATAAGTGTTTGTGTGCTAATATATAAAAACGTCACTGAACCAGCGGCATCATCCCTTTGTGACTCCAATGGGGACCATCTTCGCGACGATGTTCGATATTTTTGCGCTCTCTATCGTCGCGACGACGTCATCGACGTTCTTGTACGCCCATTCGGCCTCTTCGCTCACGAGCTTCCTGCTCCTTACCCTTATCTCTATATTCTTGCTCTTCATTGCGCTAAACGTTTTAGATGAAGGTATCTCGCGCAGGGCCTGGTGCCTTGACATCACTCTCCCCGCCCCGTGGCACGATGACCCGAATGTCTCTCTCATGCTCTCCTCTCTACCAGCCAGCACGTAGCTTGCTGTGCCCATGCTGCCTGGTATGAGCACAGGCTGGCCATAATCCCTATATATGCGTGTTATCTCCTTCCTGTCTGGACCGAAAGCCCTTGTCGCACCCTTCCTGTGCACGTAGAGCTTCATACGTCTCCCATCAACGTCGTGCTCTTCAAGCTTCGCTATATTGTGTGAGAGGTCGTAAAGCAGATCCATGCCAAGCGCATCGGCGCTTTTCTTGAAGGTATCGGCAAAGCTCTTCCTTATGAAATGCATCATTATCTGCCTGTTAACGAAAGCGAAGTTCACCGCTGCTCTCATGGCACCGAGGTAATCCGCAGCTTCCTTCGCCCCAACGTGCGCGTATGCGAGCTCGGGGTCCGGCATTACAATATTATTCCTTTTCTGGTAATCCGCCAGTGTCCTAAGGTAGTCACTGCACACCTGGTGGCCGTACCCTCTTGACCCGCTGTGCAGCATCACGACCACCTGGCCTTTGAAGAGGCCGAAAGCCTTCGCTATCCTCTCATCCTTTATCTCTGCGACCTTCTGCACCTCGGCGAAGTGGTTGCCCGCTCCAAGGGTGCCCAACTGCTTTATACCACGCTGCTTTGCGAGCTCGCTCACTTTGTCTGTCATTGCGCCTTCAATGCAGCCGCCCTCCTCAGTCCTTTCCGCGTCATCTGCAAAGCCGTATCCCTTTTCGAGTATGTATCTTACGCCATCTGCTGCTATCCTCTCAAGGTCTTTCTGCGTGAAACCTAGCTTGCTCTCGCTGCCCACGCCGCTAGGCACATTCCTGAACATCGCATCCATAAGATTGCCGAGTACGGGGCGGATTTCCTTCTCAGTAAGGTTGGTTTTTATCACGCGTATGCCACAATTTATGTCGAAACCGACAAAGCCCGGTGATATGATGCCGGTGTTTGCATCAAATGCTGCAACGCCGCCTATCGGAGAGCCGTATCCCTCGTGGCCGTCCGGCATAACAAGCATGTTCTTCGTTATAGAGGGAAGCCGAGCGGCGTTTGTCGCCTGCATCAGCGTCCTATCCCTCTTCATGTTCTCTATCAACGCATGGTTTGCATATACCCTGACTGGGACCGCCATGTCCCCTTCCTTTGGGATTTCCCACAAGTAATCATTTATCTTTTCCATTCAAATCCACAGCACTCAGAAGACGCTTGAAGTCGCTATTATTCACCCATTCCACCTTTAAATATTCTACCGTCTCCTTTCTGCTCATACCTATCCTCTTGGCTTCCTTTACGGCTTCTTTGTACGCCTCTATCTCGGTTGGACGGTCCACATACTCATACGTCTCGTCAAACAGCTTCCTGCCGTCCATGCGCTGCTTTATGTGGACCAGTTCGTGTATCACATCCAGGTATACGTCCCTCTTTCTCCCTGTTTTTAGGTAATGGAGGTTGACGACCAGCGCCCCTTTTTTGTCGTCAATCCAAAGGTACCCTCCCCATCTGCTTGAGTAGAGGAGAACCCTAAGCCTTGATAGCACCCGATTGGTGTTTTTCCCAAATAGTCTCCTGACGGCCTCCACTTTGTTAAAGCCCTTGAAAACCTTCGTAAAGGGATATGACGGAAGCTCCAGGCTTTTGTTTATCCATATGTCAGACGGGCCGTAGCTTTTCTTATTCTGCATCGTAGCGACCTTTTTCGGAAGATAAATCCTACGCATGTGCTATTATATGCTGCGGTATGGCATGGCATCGCATGGATGCGGCCTGCATAATGACAAGTGGCTTCTGGAACGCCCTGCCACCTTCTTTCTAACACCACAGTCAGTAAAAAACCTGGCCGTGAGGGTATTCATTCCTATAGGTAAGGCCTTCCCAAAGAAGAACGCCCTTGCCGGGATTTGAACCCGGATCACAGGCTCCGCAAGCCCGTGTTCTATCCAAGTTATACTACAAGGGCGACAATAAGCTTTAATAGCTATCAATTATTAGTTTCTTATTACTTGCTTAGTGGGCCCATGGTTCATACCTATCTAACGATAATCGTACCTGCAATAGTCGCGTTCCTGGTAGCGCTCGCAGCTACGCGGTTCCTCATGGGCTACATGTACGAATCAGGTGTGACTACGCCGGACCACAACAAGAAGGGCAAGCCCACCCTGCCGTCGGGCGTCGGCCTTGCCGCTGCAATAGGATTCGTGATAGGTGCACTTGTGTATGTGTTCGGCGCAAGCTTCGCGCTTTACATACCGGTTGCCTCCCTCGAATACCTGCTTGCTACATTGCTCGCTGTCATGCTTATATCGATTGTAGGGCTGCTCGATGACATAAACGTCAAGCGCAGCCTCACCGAAAGCACCGGGATGATGGACACAAGGAAGGGGCTGAAGCAGTGGTACAAGCCGCTGCTGACATTCATGGGAGCGATACCGCTGATGGCCATCAACGCAGGCGTCTCCACTGTCGAGATACCGTTCATAGGATTCGTCAACTTCGGTATATTCTATCCGTTGGTGATAATACCCCTCGCTGTAATATTTGCGGCAAACGCCTTCAACCTGCTGGGCGGCTTCGATGGCATACTCACCGGCACCGGCACCGTGCTCGTATTCGGCATGGTCGTATACAGCCTGTTCTTCGGCACTTACATCGGACTCCTGCTCTCAGCGTTGCTGCTCGCTGTTCTGATAGTCATGCTTGTGTTTAACCTTTATCCGGCGAGGATGGTGCCTGGCGATAGCTTCGCCTATTTCGCAGGGACCGGAATAGTTGCGTCTATGATATTGGGCAACATGGAGGCATTCGGGGTCATAATATCGATACCTTTCATAATAGAGTTCCTGCTGCATGCCTCCAGGAAATTCAACGTGACAGATCTGGGGAAGCTCAAGCCCGACGGCACAATGCAGCCGCCGTACGGAAAGAGAATCTACAGCTGGTGCCACCTCATAATGAACATGAAGAGATGCAGGGAGTGGGAGGTATCGCTCTACATGTGGATCATAGAAGCGGCGTTCGTGGTGCTTGCGCTTGGCCTCAAGGCGCTTGCTGTGCTCTGACCTTGAGAGGGAAGCCCCTGTATCTCTCATATGTGCTTAGCCTCCTCCTCGCTTTCCTGTGGCTCGTTGCGCTGCTTTTTGATACGATGGCGACCCTGCCTACTGATTTCGCGACAAAGTCCACATCAGAATTCGTTATAGTATTTTGCCTGCCAGCGTAATTGGCGTACACCTTCGCCTCGTTTACGAGTTCCACGAGCGTATCCTCAAGCTCCTTCTCCAGTGTGATTACCGCGTTTTCGCTCACACGCTCGGCACCCTCCTCCTTCAGGAATTGCTCTATATCGTAAAGACTGAAGGCACGCCTTACCAATTCAACACCCAACAGTGGAAATGCATTTCGCGGCAAGCTTTTTAAAGCAGCGCAAAATGTTTGATTAGCGGCAGTCTTATTGATTTTTGCATCAAAATTGGACTGATAAATTGATAAGATTGGGCTTCCACCTCTCTGTCGCTGGAGGCGTGCATAACTCAGCTTCGGCCGCAGAGGAGCACCGCTACGGGGCATTCCAGATATTTACCAGCAACCCCAGGGCGTGGGAGCACCGCGCGATAGCAGATGATGATGCCGATCAGTTCAGAAAAATCGTAAAGCGGTCAGGTTCCATCCCGTTCGCACACGTGCCGTACCTCTGTAACCCTTCCTCATCAAGCGGAGAGATACTGAAGAAAAGCCTTGAGATGCTTATCGGTAACATGCGAAGCTGTGCGCAGCTTGGAATAGATTGCATAGTGGTGCACATGGGGTCACACCTAGGCAAAGGAGAGGAGCATGGCAGGAAGATGCTAATCAGGACGGTAAGCAGCGCGGTCGACAAGGCGCCGGGAGTGAAAGTGCTGCTGGAGAACTCATCCGGGTATCGGAACAGCGTCGGATCGAGGTTCGAAGAGATAGGCAAAGTGACGGATGAGTTCGATAGCAAGAGTGTAGGTGTCTGCCTAGACACCTGCCACGCATTCGCAGCAGGCTACGACCTGCGCACGAAGGAGAGCATAGAGAAGGTGTGCGATGAATTCGATGACCTTATAGGGTTCAAGAGGCTCTCGCTTGTCCACCTGAACGATGCGAGATATGGGCTTGGCAGCGGCCTAGACAGGCACTGGCACATAGGCCAAGGCAGCATAGGAAAGGCCGGATTCACGGAGCTTTTCAGGAACAGGCACTTCCACAGCGGGTCGTTCATAATGGAAACGCCGGTAAACGAACATGGCAACGAGGATACCAACATGAGAGCAGCAACGCAGATAGTTGGAAGCCTCGGCCTCGAGCTGTTCCGGTAGGCGTAGCCCACGATTCGCCAAACAGCATATCTATTAATACATTTTGAGCGATAGGCTAGCGGTTGCGATGAAAAGAACCCATTATGTATCTGAGCTCGGCGTCCAGATGGACGGCAAGGAGGTCGTCTTGGCGGGGTGGGCCCACGAGATAAGGGATACGGCAAAGATAACGTTCCTGCTGCTTCGTGACAGCACCGGCATAGTCCAGGTTGTCGGGAAGAAAGCAGAGGTCGCAGACGCGATAATCAAGGCGATGTCTGTGCCTAAAGAGAGCGTCCTGCTTGTCAAGGGGATTGTCAAAGCCAACAAGGAGGCCAAGAAGGGTTTCGAAATAGTGCCCAAAGAGGTGGAAAACCTCAATCCGCTCACCACGCAGATACCGTTCGAGGTCACCGGCAAAGTACCGGCTGATATAGATGTGCGATTGAACTACAGGTATATAGACTTAAGGAGGGCTCACACATCCTCGATATTCAAGATAGAGTCCACAGTGCTCAATACCTTCGATTCCTTTTTCGCATCAAAGGGATTCGTCCAGATAAGGACACCAACGATAATATCGGAGGCGAGCGAAGGCGGCGCGGACCTCTTCAAGGTGGAGTATTTCGAAAGGCCCGCTTACCTTGCGCAGTCACCGCAGCTGTACAAGCAGCTAGCCATAATAGGCGGGCTTGACAAGGTGTTCATGGTCGTGCCCGTTTTCCGTGCAGAAAAGTCCAACACGGTGTATCACCTTACCGAGATAACGCAGATGGACGTAGAGCTGGCGTTCGTTGACGCTGATGGAGCGATAAAATACCTCACCGACTCGTTTACCGCGATGCTAAAGGCTGTTAAGGAGAACAACTCCGCGGAGCTGGAGTCGCTAGGGATTAAGCTTGGCATACCGAAGGTTACGACCGTCACATACACCGATGCGATAAAGAAGCTCAAGTCGAAAGGCTATGAGATAGAGTTCGGCCACGATTTCTCAAAGGAGCACGAGAAGGGAATCAGCGAAGTATTTGGCGATGCTGTAATAGTGAAGGACTACCCTGCGTCTGTCCGCGCTTTTTACTCAATGCCAAAGGAAGGGAACCCTGAGCTGACCGAAAGCTTCGACCTTATCTATAAAGGATTCGAGATATCGAGCGGCGCGAAAAGGATACATCTGCCTGACCTGCTGCTGAAATCTCTCTCAAGAAAAGGGATGGATGCGAAGGACTTCGAGTTCTATATAAATGCGTTCAGGTGCGGGGCTCCGCCGCACGCCGGCTGGAGCATAGGACTAGAGCGGTTCGTGATGTGCATCACTGATTTAAGCAACATAAGGGAAGCGGCGCTCTTTCCGAGAGACAGGAAAAGGATAACACCTTAGCATTTCAGCTTTGATTACGGCTTCGTCCTATTCATCATCCTTGGGAACGGTATCGCATCGCGTATGTGATCGAGGTTTAGCATCCACTTTATTACGCGCTCCATACCAACGCCGAACCCGGCATGCGGCACAGAGCCGTACCTCCTCAGGTCTATATACCAGTTGTAGTTATCCATTTTAAGCCCGAACTCCTTCATCCGTTCTGTCAGCTCCTCAAGCTTCCAGATCCTTTCGCTCCCTCCAATTATCTCACCGTGCCCCCTAGGTGCGAGCATGTCAGCGCATGCAACTGTCCTCCCATCCTTATTGACCGGCATGTAGAACGCCTTTATCTCCTTCGGCCAGTTGTATACGAAGATTGGTTTCTCCTCGTCCTCAGTTAGCAGCCTCTCCTCCTCAACGCCGAAGTCGTCGCCCCACTTCTTCGGGGACCCCTTCTGGTTCAGCAGTTCGATCGCCTTTTCATAGGTTATCCTCTTGAATGGCGGCCTTATCTTCATCAGGTCATCCTTCTTCACGCCAAAGAAGTCCAATATATCCTCATGATTCTTCGCGAGGCTCGTGGCGATGTAGCTTATCAGCTGCTCCTGGAGCCGCATGCTCTTCGCGTTGTTGAAGTATGCCATCTCTGGCTCAAGGTGCCAGTATTCGGCAAGGTGCTTCGTGGTTCTCGACTTCTCTGCCCTGTATGAGGGCGCAAACGAATAGACCTTCTCGAGCGCATATATCATCGCCTCCGAGTAAAGCTGTGACGACTCTGTAAGGTAAACCTTCTGGTCGAAGTACTGCACCTCGAAAAGGTCCGCGCCGGTTTCGCCGCCAGACACGGTAAGAAGCGGCGGTGTTATCTCATAGAAACCCTTCCTGTCAAGGAACCTTCTTGCGCAATTGAATATGTAAGCCCTAGCCCTCATCGAGTTTATCATCCTCTGGCTCCTCAACCAGAGGTGCCTCACGTCAAGCAGGAACTCTGGGCTCTGGTATTCCGTTATAGGGAACTGCTCCCCGCTGTGCACCACGGTCAATCCTTCTACGCTAAGCTCCACGCCTCCTGGAGCGCGTTCGTCCTTGTGCGGCACGCCTTTTATGATGACGCTAGACTCCAGATAAGCCGAATCTATCGCGTCCCACTCTTTGTCGCTTATCTTGCTCTTGTCTATGACGCACTGCACCACCCCGCTCACATCTCTGATTACGGTGAAAATCTTTCCGCCGCTGCTTCTCTTCCTGTGGATCCATCCTCTTATCGTGATGTTCTTGCCTATGCTGGCGCCTGCCTTGTCTATCGGCACCACCTTTGCGGAAAGCTTCATAGAACCGAGATACCCTGGAATGCAAAGCTTTTATTTATTCCCTGCAGTCAGATCGCCGCTATCACCGCGGCCGCAACTATAAATCCCGATATGATTATTATCGGGCTCAGCACTCTAGCCCTGTCTATGACAGCTTTTGTAATGTCGAGCATCATGTCACCGACTTCCGGCCCCCATACCGCGAACTTCCTCATTATGACCCTCTTGTGGTACAGCTTTACGGGGCCGAGGTCCCTGAGTGCAGCTACAACCGCCTTGTCTATGAGCGGCGCGAGCGCCTTGAACTTCGTGTACCTGCCCAGCACATTCTCTGCAGTGTACTCTATCGAGTTAACCGAGTGGGTGTCTGTCGTGTATACCTCGGCCTTTATCCCGTGCTTCCTCCTAATGTGCGTGATTATCTCGTTCCTGAGGGATGGAAGCATATTGTTGGAGTTGAAGTGAAGCATGGCGTACTTGAACCTGCCGAACTGGAATACCGCGACCATCATGCAGCCCCCGCCTAGGTCCTTCGGCCCTCCAAGCTCAGAGTACAGGTCAATGCTGCCTATCCCTATGGTATTGGACCGCGAGCTGTGAAGCTCCTTCACCGAGGCTATCGCCCTTATGTAATCCTTCATGGCTGCAGAATCGAACCTGACGCCATCGAGTTCCTTCTTCGGCGCGCTCTCGTATCTGGAATTGTGTGCGTCTATGATCACCGATTCGCCGAACCTGCTGTTCAGCGTCTTCCTGAACAGCGTTGCCGCGTCATAAGCTATGTCTTCGGTTACGCGCGGCGCCCTCGTGAACGTCACCATGGACCAGCCGCCGAAAGAGAGCTTCGTCACCGCCGAGCTGCCAGAGCGCCCCTCCGAGTAGCTCATGCCATTCCGAAGCGGCGACGCCGATTCTGCTCCTTCATCCAACGCAGCCCTTACCGCGCCTATCTGCCTAGATGATATCGGGTTCCTATCCGCTGTCACAGCCGGGTGCATTATGAACGCGTTCGTTTTGTATCTAACCTTGACGTGCCTCTCAAGTATGTGCGGGAAGTTGCTTGCGCCGAGGCTGCCAGCGGGGCCGTAGTGTATCTCCGGTATGAAGAAGAGAGCTTTTATCCGTTTGCCGCTTTTGACCAGCAGGGTATCCGTCTCAACATCAGGCCTTATGCCCAGCTTTGTGCTGAACGGAGGGGCTATGTTTATGTTGAAAAGCCAGTTCTGCAGCATGCTGGAGAACACGTCTATGCCCCCCATGCCAAGGTTCTTCTTCAATGGCCTGTCGAACATGTAGAGGAGCAGGTAGCTGACTATCACGAATATGAAAATGCCAGCGTAGAGCTTGAGCAGGAGTATGCTTAGCGGCCTGTCGAGCGCGAAGATGAACCTGCTCGCGACGACGAAGAGTATTATGTTCAGGGTAGGCTGCGCCACGGCGAACAGCACAGCCCTCCTCTTGAACCCAAGGACCACCTTGTTAATGAAGAACCACCAGCCGAATATGCTTGCATCGCCGACTATCACGGCTATGGTCGCCGCAGGCGGCCCGAACACTATGTGGAGCACGCTGCCGAGCAGGAAAAAGACCGCGTACGACACTGCGCCGACCAGCGCTATGAAAAGAACATGCTTAACCCGTACGCGCGTATGGACGGCCTTTATAACCACCACGGTAAGCACTGTGGGGAGCAGTATCGCTATGCTGCCCGCAAGCGTGCCGTTCAGCAATATGGTCGGCAGTATGCCCCTGATCAACAGCCTGTAGTGCAGCAGCGCAACAGAGGTCCACCCGACCACTAGGCTCAGAAGCACGAGGGCCCCGAAGAGCGGAGCAGTGCCCGGCAGCCTTTTTGAGAATATGTCAGAATACCTAGATACGTTCTTTTCAACCATCAAAACACGGCTTGCTTACCTGCCGAACCTCCTTTGTCTCTTTTTGAATGTCTCTATCGCCCTCTTCAGGTCGCCCTTCCCGAAATCGGGCCAGTTCTTTCTTGCGAAGTAAAGCTCCGAGTAGTTGGATTGCCATGGCAGGAGGCCTGAGAGCCTGCGCTCACCTGACGTCCTTATTATAAGGTCTACGTCCGGCACATTTGCCGTCATAAGGTTTGAGCGTATCGAATCTGCATTCGCCCTTGCGCCGCTTGCTGCCACGCTCTTTACCGCATATTCTATGTCGTCCCTGCCGCTGTAGCTCACAAGCAGGTTTATCGAAAGGTCTTTGTACATCTTAGTCTTCCTCTCCACCCTCTTCAGCGCCTCCCTCAGCTTGGTCGGCAGCAGGGATAGATTGCCTATTATCCTTACATTGGCTCGGTTCTCCTGCAGCAGCTTCAGTATACTGCTGTCGTTTGCAGCTTTCGTGTACAGCCTATAAAGTAGGCTCAGCTCGCCACTGCTCCTCTGCTTCACGTTCTCTGTGGATAGCGCCCAAACTGATACGGTTTTCACCCCTTGCCTCTTCGCCCACATGCAGACGTCTATTATCTTGTTTATGCCTGCGCCGTAGCCCTTCGCCAGGTTCAGCCTGTTTGTCCTGGCCCACCTCCTGTTGCCATCCGGTATTATGGCTATGTGCAGTGGGACGCCGCTACCGCACTTGCTCTTCTTCGCCATTTTAATCACATAGTTGGGACCGGCATGCCAGCCTGCCCTTTACGCACATACAATTATAAAAATACAAGACATAAAGTTATAAAGGTAATCTTTCATGCCTGATTTTGATTCGACCTACGTCGACAGCATAAATTGCATAGTCGGCAACTCCGAGCAGATAGCCTATCTTGAGAGGTTCGCATCGGACGTCGATAGGGGGGTACGACGCAAGCCCATCCTGATATACGGGCCTTCAGGCACTGGCAAGACGGCGACTGCCCACATGCTCGCAGCAGAGCACGGTTGGAATGTTGTGGAGATGAGCGCAAGCGACTACCGCGATGCCGAATCGATAGTGAGGATGCTGTATGTATCGTCGAACACAAGGAGCCTGTTCGGCAGGACAAACCTGCTGCTCCTCGATGAGGTAGATGAGCTGTCTGGCAAGCATGACAATGGCGCCGCAGGCGCGATAAACAAGCTGATAGGCGAGTCGAAGAGCCCGATAATACTGATAGCCAATGACATGTGGGACAGGAAGATAGCATTCCTAAGGGGAAAGACCGACAACGTGTGGTTCAAGAGGCTGCGCAACGACGAGGTTGCGGCAGTGCTCAGCAACGCGGCCAATAAGATAGGGGCAGACATAAGTCCAAATGTGATAGATGGCATAGCTCGCAGGGCGGCCGGAGATGCCAGGAGCGCGCTGAACGACATGATAGTCATGGTAGGGTCTAATGACGAGATGCTGGAATCGATAGGAATGCGCGATAGGAAGTCTGACATCTTCTCAGTGCTCGACAAGATATTCCAATCTAATACGATGGCCGTGCCGCTAAAGGCGATGGCGTCCTCAGACGTGGACAACGAGATGCTGATTAAATGGATAGATGAGAACCTGCCGCACAGGTACCTGCAAAAGGAGGACCTGCACGACGCGTACAGAATGCTCGCGATGGCGACCAGCTTTCATTCGAGGGCATCAAGGAGCCAGTACTATACGTACTGGCGCTACATGAACGTGATGATGTCCAGCGGCGTCGCGCTGTCGAAGAGCAGCTACCCTGACAGCAGAAGGAGATATTCATTTCCAAAGGTCATATCGTCGCTCAGCGGCACGAAGGAATCAAGGGGATTGCAGACAGAGTTGGCTAAGAAGCTGCAGAAAAAGGTGCACATGAGCATCAACGAGATAAAATCGAGCATACTCCCGCTGCTATCCGAGTCGGCCAAGCTGGCGGCGCAGCGAGATGGCGATGAGC
>JAJZXZ010000009.1:0-4219 GCA_021806185.1 Microcaldota archaeon
CGACGACACCTTCTTCCTTACAGGTACGGACGAGCATGGCGAAAAAATAGAGCTGGCTGCCAAGAGCGCTGGGCAGAGTCCGAAAGAGTTCGTAGACGGCATTGTCGAGCAGTACAAGCGGGTGTGGAAAGCGCTCGATATCTCGTATGATTATTTCATCAGGACGAGCGACCCGCTGCATGAGAATACGGTATCGAAGCTCATAGAGAGGATATATGCTAACGGGGATATCTACAAAGGCTTCTACGAAGGCTGGTACTGCGTGCCTGACGAGACTTTCTGGACAGAACTGCAGCTAAAGGACGGCAAGTGCCCGGAATGCGGGCGGGAGGTGAAGCTGCTAAAGGAGGAAAGCTATTTCTTCAGGCTGAGCAAGTACCAGGACAGGCTATTGAAATTCTATGAAGACAACCCCGATTTCCTGTCTCCTAGGTTCAGATCCAAGGAGATAATCAACAGGGTGAAGGACGGCCTGAAGGACGTTAGCATAACCCGCACAACGATAAAATGGGGCATACCGTTCCCTCTTGACAAGAGCCACACGCTGTACGTGTGGGTCGACGCGCTTTGGAACTACGTGACAGCGCTCGGCTGGCCGGATGGGGAAAAATTCAAGGCGTTCTGGCCCGCAGATGTGCACCTTATAGGCAAGGAGATAAACTGGTTCCACTCGGTCATATGGCCTGCGCTCCTTTTCTCCGCAGGCATAGAGGCGCCGAGGAAGGTTTTCTCCCATGGGTGGTGGACCCACGATGGCAGGCAGATGAGGAAAAGTTTTGGGAACACGGTGGATCCGGTTTCAATTGCGGAAAAGTACTCGCTTGACGCGCTGCGGTATGCGCTGCTGAAGGAGATGCCGCTCGGCGAAGACGGAGACTTCTCTGAGCGGGGACTCCAGGTGCGGCTGAACAACGAGCTCGTAGCAGAGCTCGGCAACCTCCTCAACAGGACAGTCACGATAGCCGCCGGCTTCGACGGCAAGATAGGGGGGAAGCCGGAGCTCGATTCGGAGCTCAACATAGAGAGGATATCAGAAAGGATGGAGAGGCTAGACACACATGGTGCGCTCGATGAGATATTCACCTATATAAGGGCAGCTAACAAGTACGTGAATGACAAGGCACCTTGGAAGCTGGAGGGGGCGGAGCTTGGCAATGTGCTTTATAACCTTCTTGAGGCGACCCGCATAATATCGATTTTGATAAGTCCATTCATGCCTGGCAGCTCCAAAAAAATAAATTCGCAGCTCGGGGTTGGGCCAGGAAAGCTCGTGGACTGCGTCTTCAGGGAATTCAACGGCAAGGTGACAAAGGGGGAGTACCTCTTCAAAAAAGTATGATCACGCTACCTCTTTGAAAGAGAGTGATCCCGTATCCTTGTCGAAGAACGCCTCTCTTACGGTCTTCAGCACTCCTGTGCCTATATCGTAGAGCCAGATGCTTATCCTAACGGCGCCGCTCGCCACAGCGTCGCGTATGTTCCCACTCAATTCAACGAGTCTCCTCGCCTGCTCCATCGCATTGTCTATCACCGCATGCGTAAGGTCATCGAGGTTTTCCCTGCCGTTCTTTGATAGACCCCTGCAGATGCTTGCGATCGTGTTGTCCAGTGCAGTATCCATATGCGTCTCTCCGCCCTGCGTTTGTGCCGAAAGCATCTGCTGCGCGGCGGTCACGGCCCCGCATTTGGTGTGCCCTATTATCGCGATCTCCTTGACTCCAAGGTGCGCTACCGGATATTCCACGGAGCCTATGACGCTCTGGTCCAAAGCCTGGCCTATCGCCCTTACATCGAATATCTCACCGAGCTCGCTGCCGGTTATGATTTCTGGCGCGACCCTTGAGTCCGAGCACGCTATCACCACTATTGACGGGTGCTGTCCGTTGGCCAAGTCCTTGTAAACGGTGTTTGTCTCCCTGAACCTCATATTCCCATCAATGAGTTTCTGGCCTGTTGTCATCGATCTCATCATCTATCTCACCTTGCTTCCTTTCTGAATGTCCTTGTCCGGTTGGAGGAGCGATATCCCGCTTTCGTCCTCAGCGGCGAGTATCATGCCCTCCGATACGAAATCACCTATCTTCTTTGGCTCCAGGTTCGCGACCACGACTACCTTCCTTCCGAGCAGCTCCTCCTTCGTATACCTGTCCCTTATGCCTGCAGCGATATTCTTCACGCCGAGCTCGCCCAGATCGACCCTCAGCCCGTACATTGGCTTCCTTGTGTTTAGCTCCGTAACCTCCAGCACCTTGCCGATCCTCAAGTCTAGATTGGAGAATTCAGCTATAGTAACCAAATAACCACTCCAATGATTTCATATCCACATATTAATAGATTCCCATATCGCGAACACGGACTGAAATGTATATATATCTGGAAAAATAAAAGCTCAATATGGACAGTATAAGCAAGAGACCGACGTTAGATCAGCACAAGCCTGTACCCATAGATGAATTCATGACATACATTGGGCGCGGGACCTGTGCTGTCACCATAGCGGTAACAGGGTTTTATGACGGTGATCCGTTGGTTCGCGAAGCGCGCGGCTTTACGGGGTCGCACATACGCGGAGGCGTGGAGGGCTTTCCTTTCATAAGCCTCAAATTCAAGAGCCATGTCCATGAGCTTGAGGGGCGTAGGCTCCCAAATACAGTACAGATATCGGCCTCCGACAGGCCCAGCCTGGCGAGGCTGCGGCGCCTAGAAACCGATATAAGCAGATATATGCCTTACGGCTATCCTATAGTGGAGACAGTAGTCGAAAAACACGGGTGGCATGATGTGAGAACCCCGGGAACTGGCAGGCCGGAGTTTCTGCTCAGGCATGTCATAAAAGGAGGAGGCTACGACGGTGATATAATAGTGCGCCAGCCCGATCTGGGTACCAGCGCTGCTAAACCGCGCTCGCCAAGAGAAACGCTTGATGGCTACAACGTATAAGAAGGCGCTATTTGGCGCCAGGGCAGGGGCTCTCGTTCATGTTGCTAAGGATATGATACGTCTGCTGTGCAACATGCACAAAAATAATAAAAAGGGCGCGCATTGATAGATTTTAGATTGCGGTGCGGCCGGCGTTCGTGAACCCGATAAAGACAGCACACAGTATTAGCGTGGACAGCGACCCGGGCATAGAGTGGGCCAGGGTCGAGGGCTATGGAGTCGTAAACTTTATACCAATCAGATCATCTTTTGGTGGCTTCATAGTTCCATATAGGGGCGGGGAGACCGCAGTGCAGATAACGAGATGCTATACCGGAGATTCAAATTTCATGAACGTGCCGGTGAGGGCGTGGGGAACCGATGACAAGAAAGCCAGGGGGATGCTGCTGCCCAGAGATATCGTAGAGATAACTAAGGCGCTTAGAGAGGGGCGCAGATACATAGCCGATAATGCGATAATCGACGCTATTGATGACCCGGATACGATACTGATACCGCAGAAATCGTGCGATGAGCTAGGCATAACGGATGGGGAGACGCTGCGGCTTTCCGTAGACCCGACCGTAAAGCCAACGAGGGAGAGGCTGCTCTCCAACGCAGAGTCTATACTCAAAGGGCTGCTGCGGCAGCAGATGCAGCCCCAAGAAGCAGCTGGGGGAATATTCCAACTACGATAACGAACACCAGGCATGCGGCCACCACAACAGCTATGTTCCTGTCCATTGAGATGCGCCGCTCCGGCCTCCTGAGGAACATCTGGTTTATCACCTTCGCGTAATAATAGATCGAGATGAAGCTGTTGATTACTCCTATGAATGCCAAAAACGCCAGGTTGCCGTACACCGCGCTAGAGAAGAGGATGAACTTCCCTACAAAGCCAACCAGCGGCGGTATCCCGGCCATAGACAGCATGAGTATGGTGAGGCTTATTGCGGCGAAGGCGTTCCTGCCGTAAAGCCCGGCATACTCGTCCATCGTCCTTATATTCCTAGACTCCAACCAGAAGACTATGGCGAATGCGCCTATTATCATGAACATGTGCGCTATTATGTAGAAGACGCTGGATTCTATGCCGAGATGCGTGGCTACAGCTATGCCTATGAGTATGTAGCCTATCTGCGATATGGACGAATAGGCGAAAAGCCTCTTTATGTTCCTTTGGACAAGAGCAGCGAGGTTCCCGAAAAACATGGTTAATATCGATAATATGATCAGCGTATCAGAGAGAAGAGGCATGCCACCAGACGCGCTATATGCTGCGAAAACCAGCATGGTTATC
>JAJZXZ010000009.1:4229-11354 GCA_021806185.1 Microcaldota archaeon
CTCTATCAGCGCTATAAGCGCCACTTTCTTGTTGACGCCGGCGAGCAGCGCGGTTATGTTGCCCGGGGAGCCTTCGTATACGTCCGGCACCCAGAAGTTGAACGGGAACGCTGCACTCTCTACAGAGAGCGCGCCTATGAAGAGCACCAAGGACATGCCGATTATGAACTTGCCTATAGGTGCGCTTGTCGCACCGACAAGCGAGAGATTGATATCGTATGGAAAGAGCAGTGCCATAGCCAGCGTGAATACGGCCGTGGCTACCGCTCCGAGCACGAAGAGCTTCACAGCCGGCTCTACATAGCTCTTGCCGCTCTGCAGTATCATGAAGGCGGAGGCGAGTATGACCATCTCCACCCCAATCAGGACGGCTATGATGGAATATGCGAATGCAACCAGGAACGCGCCGAGTGCAACGAACGAGAGCAGCATGTTGAAGCGTTGCAGCTTGCCGGCGTTGCCGTACGAGAGCACCTCGATGAGCGCAGTCGCAATCGATATCGCGCCGAATAGTAGGGTGCCGAAGCCGTTCGCCTGCAATATGCTCAGGAAGCGGAAGCTGGCGCCAATGCCTGAAAGGTATAAAGATGCCGACCCCGAGATAAGGAGCAATGCCGTGGTAACGATGAACGCAAGTTTCCTGTTCCTTGAGTAGACCTGCGCTATTGCCGATACGACCAGAAGCAGGAGCGGTACAGCTACCAGATATATTGCAGATTCCTGACCGGATGTATATGGCAGCATGTAAGCACTATGTTAGATTCACTATTCCGAGGAGTATGAACGGGAGTATGCCGAAGAGGAAAAGCGCGGCGAGCAGCACGGCGTACCCAACTCCAGACCAAGCGCCGGTGGTGTCCTCAGCCGCCGTCCTCTCCTTGTTCGCAAAGAACGATCTATTTATAACGAAGTACATGAAAGCCCCCATGAATATCAGCGAAAACAGGGGTATTATCCCATATGCACCAAACGCGCTGATGGCTCCGAGGAAGATAAGTACATCGGCTATGAATCCGGCCGTAAGCGGCACGCCGGTCATCGCGAATATCCCGGCTAGAAATATCCACGATGTGAGCTTTGCGTTGTGCGATATCCCTTTCAGGAAGCCTATGTTCCTGCTGTGGAACACATGCTCTATCGCTCCAGCAGCGAGGAACATCATCGCTACGGCGATCCCGTGCGCCAGCATGCCATATATGGCTCCGGCGTCTCCTATGTTCGTGAGCGTCGCGATAGCGAACACTATTATTGACATCTCGATTATCGTTGTATGAGCGACGATGCGCTTGAGATCCTGCTGCCGCATCATCAAGAACGCTGCGTAGAAGGCCGAGAATGCGGCAAGCACTGCGATGTAGACTGAATAGGCGTGCGCTATCGGCATCGACGTGAATATTATCAGCATGCCAAAACCGCCGAATTTCGTAAGCACGCCGGAGAGCACCATGGATCCCTGCGTTGATGCCTCGGTGTGTGCATCAGGCAGCCATGAGTGCAGTGGAAACAACGGTACGTTGATCATGAATGCGACGAAAAGCAGCAGGAAGATCGCCTCCTGTATGCCCACCGGCATTACGGAATAGGTCGAAGAGAGCGTCGATATGCTGAGGGAATGGCCCGGCGCGTAGAAGTATATGAGCAGTATGCCGAAAAGCAGCAGGGCGCTGGCGAATATCTCGTAGATTATGAACTTGTAGGAGGCGGTGCGCCTGTTTGCTGACCCGAGCACGTTGATCATGAAGAAAGGTGCAATCACCCCTATATCCCAGAAGATGAAGAATATGAAGAAGTTGCCTGAGAGGAAGAGCCCGAATGCGCCTATCTGGAAGAGCACGAGGAGTATGCTTGCAGTCCTTTCCCTGTCATTGGCTATATTGCCGCTTGATGCCGTCACCAGAATCACTATTGACGTCATCAGGAGCAGCACGAGCGATGCAGGGTTTGTCCTTAGGTTTAGCCCGACCGAGAGCGACGGTATATAGCCGTAGTTCTCAGAGATGTTTGGATTGCCAGAGAGCGCTGCAGCCGCTATCACGGCTATTGCTAGCACAAGCCCAGATGCGGCCGATATCGTTGCGATCCTGGCGCTGTGCTTCTTGTATACCGCGAGCAGGGCTAGGAAGAACGCCGGGATGGCAAGCATCAGCAAAAGCAGCGGGATCATGGAACCAGTATCAACAATAGCAGGATGATGACAAGGCCTACAGCCAGCGCGGCCACATATGTATTAATGTTTCCGTTTTCGGCCACCTTGGTGGACGCGCCAAGCCCTACGACGCCTCTCGCACCGATATACAGGACACGGTTGAGGTACCGCTCAAACGCCTCGGCCCCGCGTGCTATTCCTATTGTTAACGCGGCAACGCAGCTATATGCGGCATTGACCGGATAAGAGGTGTGCATGAGCAAACGCGTCCTGCTCCTCTCCGAAAGTATGCTTGTCGTCTTCCTGAACAGTATATACGCCGCGAGTATGCCGAACACAACTACAATGGTCTCTATCGATGCGGCCGTGATGTCGACAGCAAAGCTGCCGCTTATGAGAAGGTATGCCGTGAAGGCCAGCACGCCCGCCGCAAGTATCGCTTGGGGCGCCTGCATACTTTTCTTTATAGCGGCGAACTTCGCGTTTATCAGGGTCCTTGGAGCTCTCCCCTGGTTGCCCATCGGGACGAAGAGCCACCTGAATATGTACAGAGCGGTAAGGAAATCGGCTACGGTGAGCACTACATAGACTATCACATTAGACACCGCGGCGCTGTCTATCGCAGCCTTGCCGAAGAACCCGCTGAACGGGAATAGCCCTGCAAGCGACAGCGCTCCGATCAGGGCTGAGACGAAAAGCAGCCTGTTCCTGCCGAATGAAGATACCTCGTATATGTTGGTGCTGTCTCCGTTAGCCTTCATTATGGTGCCAGAGCTCATGAGCAGCAACGCCTTGTAGATCGCCTGCACCACGAAGAAGAGCAGCGCGGCGGGGATGGCGTTGAGCCCTAGCGCTACGAACATGAGGCCGAGGTCCTCCATAGTCGAGTACGCCAGTATCTTTTTGATGTGGTCAGATGCCAACGCAGTGAGCGCGCCTACCAGCACGGTTATCGCGCCGATAACCAACATCAGCCAGAGCAGCTTCAGCGCTATGAAAAGGGGGATCAGCAGTATGGCGAGAAAGACGCCGGCCTTCACCATCGTAGAGGAATGCAGGAATGCGGAAACTGGCGTCGGCCCCTCCATAGCATCGGAAAGCCACTCGTGGAATGGGAACTGCGCGGACTTTGTGAAGGCACCCACTAGCAAGAGCACTCCGGCTACTACGATTGTCGCAGGTATTGCCGCTAGCGCGTGCACACCGGATATTATTGCGGCGAAGCTGAACGTATGGAAGCTGCTCCATACCATCAGCATACCGGCGAGCAGGCATATATCGCCTATTAGTATGGTGGTTATCGCCTTGCGCGCCGCGAGAGGCGGCGCCTCCTTTCTGTACCAGAAGCCTATAAGCAGATAGCTGGTTATGCCCAGCCCCTCCCACGCTATGAAGAAGGTGAGGAAGCCGCCGCTCATCGCAAGAAGTGTCATCGAGGTGGCGAAGAGGCTCATCAGGAAGTAATACCTGCTCTGCTCGCTCGGCACATCCATGTAGCCTATAGAGTAGAGGAATATGAGCGGCGATATGACCGCGATCAGCAGGAGGAGCAGCTGGTTAACGCTGGTGAAGGAGAGCTCCAGATGGAAAGAGTAGCCGCCTGCTGAAAACCAGGCAATCTGGCTAGGCGCAGGGGCCACATGAATGAGAAGCAGCACGGTAAGCAGCGCTGAGCCAAGGGCTCCTGCGAAAGCGACGTATTTAGCGTAGCGCTCCGACTTCGGCGATATGCCCATCGCAAGCGCTGCGATCCCGCCTACGAATAATGGAAGCAGCACCGTTAATGGATACATCATCGATCCCTCAGCCTGTTAAGTTTAGTGACGTCCAGGCTCGCCTTGAACTTGGCGAGGTACCTGTAGAACACCACGAGCGCTATCACGTCGACAGCGGCTATCGCCCATATAACGAAAAGCAACGGGAGTATGGCGCCTGCTGATGTGTAGCTATACAGCGACATCGCGGCGAGCGAGCTTGCTACTATTATTATCTCGATCGAAAGCACTATCACAACGAAGTGCCTCGATGCGAGCACACCGGCTATGCCTATCGAGAAGAGCGCAAACACCAATAGAAGCAGGTACTCTAGCATTATTTCACCGTCAACTCCTTCAGCAGCGGTATTGCCGCCAGAGCCATCAGGAAGAGCATTATCGTTATGGCGTAGAGCGCCATTATCGTGTATTCCGATGTTAGGGACGCGACTATCTGCGTGGTGTAGAACTGGTTTGTCTGGCCAAGGCCGTTCATCGCCGCTGCCGTGCCGGAAGCGTAGAGCCCGTATGCCATCACGCCGAATATCGCTATCGCTGCGACCGCCAGTGCAGCGTAGTTAGTGTACCTGAAATGCGAGTAGCTCGCCGCAGCGACGCCTACGAAAAGATAGACGGAGACGCCGCCTATCATTATCAGGAGCTGTATGGCGGCGAGAAGTGGCTGGTTCAGGAACAGGAATATGAGAGAGTTCACGAAGAAAACTGCTGAGAGAATGACAGCCACGTGCAGGACGTCCTTCAGTACGAATATGAGCAACGACCCTACGAGTATCAGTGTTGCCAATACCGCTATGGTAAAGTCTATCATCCCATCACGAGGCGCCTACTTCAGGTCTTCAGGCCTCTTTATGAACTCTCTCCTATCGAACCTTTCAACATCATAATCCTTAGTCAGCACCAGGCATTCTGTGGGGCATACCTCCTCGCACAGCGCGCAGAACAGGCACCTCTCAAGGTTTATCTCCGGCATCACCTTCCTTCCGTGGTCCGTGTCCACCTCCACCATGTTTATCGTCTGGTTCGGGCATATCCTAGCGCATGCAGAACAGCTTATGCAGGTTTTCATGTCGAGTTTGTGGACGCCTCTGTAGTTGTCGGCTACCGCCTCCCTCTGCTCCGGGTATTCCAACGTAGCTGGTGCCTGCAAGGCCTCTTTCGCGACAGTTGCCAGAGGCTTTATTATCATCGAATCACTAGTGGATAAACAATATGAATGTAAGTAATAAATTAACCACCGCAAGCGGCACCATGTAGAGCCATCCAAGGCGTAGCACTCGATCTATGCGCATCCTGACCGTGGTCGCCCTTATGACTATTATGAACAGGGCTATGAGCGTAACTTTTATCATTGTCCATGCGAATGGCGGGATCAGGCTTGGTCCAAGGAACCCGCCGAAGAACAGCACGGTTATGAGCAATGAGCCTACGAACACCCTTGCATAGTCCAAGAACAGCACGAGCGCATAGTACGGCGCGCTCACGTCTGTAAGCCAGCCGGCGATAAGCTCGCTGTCAGCCTCCCTCAGGTCAAAGGGGGGCCTCTCAAGCTCTGCGAGCATCACCACGAAGAATATCACAAGGCCTATCGGCATCAGCAGGGCGAACCAGTGGCTCTGCTGAGCTGATATTATGCCATAGAAGCTGAAGCTATTGGCTGCCATCGCGACAGCCACTATCACCAATAACAGGGGTATCTCGTAGCTTATCAGCATCGCTACAGAGCGCTCTGCCCCTATTGAGGCGAACTTGTTCGCGCTGGACCACCCTGCAGTGAATATAGCGAGCGGTATGAAGGATATTATCATGAACACTACTATCAGGGCTATGCTGGTGTCTATGCCTACGAACGAGCTTGTCAGCGGGATGAAGAACATCGTCATTACGAACGCCGCGGCCATCATTGGTATTGAAATGAGGAACAGGGAGCGGTCGGCATCGTGCGGCACTATGTTCTCCTTGCTTATCAGCTTTATCAGGTCGGCGAGATTCTGCAGCACCCCATATTTGCCGACGTATGTGGGTCCGTGCCTTGACTGCATCCTTGCTATGTACTTACGCTCTATCCAGCCTATAAGATATCCGAATATCGATGCGGTCAGTATAAGGGCTATTGCGAAGACGACCATTGCTATTATGAGGGATAAGGGCCCAAGGTACGGCTGCGGCACGTATCTGGAAAATATGCTCTCTATCGTGACGAGATAGCTTTGCACTGCGCCGGAGCTTATCGAGACCATCTGACCTAACCTCCTTCTACTAGAACGCTTATATTCGTTTGGTGCGCTATCAGATGGATTATTTGATGCCTGAAGGCGCAACAGCTGCGCTTAAAGCCGGGGAGCTGCGCACGCGCGTAAAAAGAGCTGGTATGCTGCAGTTCATCGTATTCAGGATAAAGAGGGTGGCGCTCGGCGGCTCTGATTACCCTGAGCTCTTCTCTGATAGGATGATTGACCTTAGCGAGCTGCAGAGGATAGCCGACAGCGTCGGCCTCCCTGTAGAGGCGCAGAACGGAAGGGCTTTCCCATCAGGCAAAGGCGCGAAGGACTTCCTCGGCGTAAGATGATCAGCCGTTTGCCACTGTGATCTCGCCCGTCGCATTCTTCGCCGCACCGAGCTGCGTGTAATTCAGTGCGATGTCGTATGTGGTGCTCACGGTTTGCAGCGGTATCGGCACATTTACGCACGACATCGTAAGGTCGGCTGTCTGGCCAGGGGCTATCGATACGCTGACATTCTGGCTCTTCTTGAGGCCCGGAGCGAAGCATGCGGCCTTTGTGATTTTTATCGCTGTTGTCATGTTGTTGGTGAGCCCTATCACAGCAGTGGAGTTAGCATCCGAGAAGCTCACCACCCTGCACGGCAGCGAGACGTTGAATATGCCGCAAACGTTTACCAGCGTGCTCACCCACCCGGCGCTCCTGTTCGAGAGGTTTAAGGAGAGCAGAAGGTCTATTCCAGCGTTGTTGGCGAGCAATATGGTGCTCCTATTCACGAAAGAGTACAGGCTTGCGGTGTAGTTCTGCGTCACCTCGGTCTCGTTTATGAGGACGTTGACCTCGCTGCTGTTGTGTATCGTGCTGACGCCGCTGGAACACACATATATGTTGTTCGCTGGGTAGACTATCCCGTTGCAGGTTGAGTTAACGCTTATGTTCACCGGTGCTGCATTCTTCTTGAGGTAGCTTATGAAGTTTCCGTACT
>JAJZXZ010000010.1 GCA_021806185.1 Microcaldota archaeon
TCGGCTCGACCTTGTTTGTGAATGGCTCAACGACTATGAATGGCTTCGTTGTGCTGAGCAGCGCGCCTAGCGGATGGAACATGCCCCCGCCGAAATAGACGAATGCATCTACATCTCGGTCTATGCTCGCGGCGCTGCCCACATCGCAGCCGAGTATCTGCCCTCGCTTCTTCGCGAAACCGTATGGCTTGCCCACAACGACCTTCTTTCCGTTCCTCTCATAGAAGCCCTTTACGGCATCTATTTGGTGGATGTGCTGGATCGTAGTAACAATCCCTATCGTATCATAATCCTGTATGGCCTTGAGCGAATCCCAAAGTATGTCGAGCGACGCATCCACATTGTACTCTACATACTCGACATTGAAATCGGCGCGGTGGAACTCTGCGTGCCCGAAGTGGATCAGCTTGTCGGCGTTTATGCTGCGTGCCTCGTCTATGGCTAGGTCGCATGCGCCGAATGTTGGCGAAGCGGACACGAATACTTCGTTGCCATCCTTCTCGAGGCTCTTGGCATATGCCAAGGCCTGCTGCTTCAGCCCCTCTGGGAACTGCAGAAGTAATCGCATTGAAACACTATGATGCTGCTGTCTCTCTCGGCATGGCAGTTATCTTATAGCTGCCGGATAGCTTCGACATGGCCCTCTTCAGCGCCTTCTTTGCCACGTCGATATTCGTGCCATTTATCTTTATAAGGAAGATCGGCTGTCCTGGCCTGACCCTCGCAGCCACAGATACAGGCTTGCCGAACGCCAGTGTCATTCCCTGGGATATCCTGTCTGCGCCCGCACCGGTAGCCATGCGCTTCTCCCTTATCACGTTATGCGGATAGACGCTCAGCGTGAACCAGTACTCACCCGGTATGTTCGCTTCCAGATACTTGCCGGCGGCTACCCTTGCGGCCTCAAGCGCATTCGACCTGAGCTGCACAAGCCTTTCGCAGTCCAGCGTCACAGCGAGGTTATATGCCCCGCTATCAACGCCTGTCTTGAACACGTTCAGGCTCGAGTGCGGAAGCGCCCTTACATAGTTCTTCCTCGGCTTCCTGAGCGAGTACCTCGCCCATGCCTGCGAGTTCGGTGTCCTGCATGTGCGTGCAGGCCTTAATCTAGCCATATCAAAACCTTCTTCAGAACAAGAAGCATTACTAATCTCGCGGCAACCTATAAAAATGCTACTGGTCGGTATGCGGCGCGGCGTCTCCCATCCCCTCAAAATCTATTTATAACTTACCTGCGAGTGTTCATCGTGTTGTAATGGAGCTTGTTGATGCGGCATTGAGCCAGTCGGCAGGCGTAGGCGACGAGGAGCTCTTCCGCGCAAGGATAGCCGTCTGCGGCGTTGGAGGCGGGGGCAGCAACACGATACAGAGGATAAGCAAGATGGGCGTGAGGGGGGCGAGCCTGATAGCGATCAACACGGATGGCAAGCACCTGAATACGCTAGATACAAGCATAAGGCGAATACTCATAGGCGGTGCGCTTACAAGGGGGCTTGGCGCAGGCGGCTTCCCGGAGATAGCGAGCAAGGCGGCGCAGTATTCAAGGAATGAGCTTGAAAGCACGCTAGCCGATTACAACCTTGTATTCATCACGGCGGGCATGGGCGGCGGGACAGGCACAGGCGCCGCGCCGGTAGTAGCTGAGATAGCGAAGAGGGCAGGTGCAGTTGTAATAGGCATTGTAACGTTCCCGTTCTCTCTGGAGCGCGTAAGGATAGAGGTAGCAAGAAAAGGCATAGAGGAGCTCAGGCGCAACATAGACACGCTGATAGTCATAGACAACCAGAGGCTCGTCGACCTTTACCCTAACGTCGCGATGGAGCAGGCGTTCAAGATAGCGGATGAGGTGGCGTCCAGGGCCGTAAGAGGGATAACAGAGACGATAAACCTGCCTAGCCTGATAAACCTCGATTACGCTGATGTGAAGAACGTTATGGGCAGCGGCGGCCTTGCGATGATAAGCGTGGGCGAAGGCAAGGGGAACAACAAGGTCGAAGATGTGGTCAACGACACGCTGAAGAACAAGCTGCTCGATGTCGATTACGAAGGAGC
Source organism: Microcaldota archaeon (assembly GCA_021806185.1). The sequence continues at coordinate 2,053 of JAJZXZ010000010.1, forward strand.
CACAAGCGTGCTGATACACATAACAGGCGGGGAGGACATGACGCTTGGGGAGGCTAATGAGGTCGCAAGAAGGTTGACCGACGTGACATCGCCAAACGCGAGCGTCGTCTGGGGGGCGAGGATAGACCCATCATACAGCGGAAAGATCGAGGTCATAGCGATATTCACTGGCGTGAAGAGCGAATCCATAATGGGCGGCAGGGGCGATGAGAAGGAGGACTTCGGCCTTGGCAGCCTACAGTTCTGAGACGGCCGTCGAGCCTCCAGAACCCTTATCGCGCTCCAGCTGGTAAACCTTTGCGGATGTTATCTGCTTCAGGTTATCGTCGTGCGTTATTATGAACACCTGCTCCACGACCCTCGGCAGCGTGTCGCCAAGTACGCTTATCAGCTTCGATATGCCGCTTGCGTCTATGTTGTGTGTCGGCTCGTCGAGTATCAGCCATCTTAGGTTTGGCACGACCACCATAGATAGCGCTATCCGCATCGCCAAGCAGGCGATGCTGCGCTCCCCGCCGCTGGCGACCGCATCCACCTGCACCCAGTCGTTTGCGCCGTTGCTCTGCACGCTCACTTCGAGCAGATAGTCATCGGGCTTCGCGCTCAGCCTTAGCATCTGGTAGTCGGCATATGGATAAAGCTCTGGCCATATGCCCTGCATCAGGCTGTTTATCGACTGGGTGAGCCTGCCGCGCAGGAATGCTTCGGTGTCGACAAGCGATGTCTTGAAGATGTTAAGGCTCTTCAATACGGACCTGCGCCTCTCTATCCTCTGCTGCATCTCCTTTATTCCGTCTATCTGCTTCACCAGGCTTGCAATATTCAAATCGAGGCTGGACGCCTGCTTCTCCATGCCTGTGATAGTTGCGGTGAGCTTCGCTAACGCTGCGCTCTTCTCCCTCAGGTTCCTTTGCATCGAATCCATGTCGCTTTGGCTGACCGTAATCGATTCAGACTCTCGCCTGTTATTCTCTGCTAGCTTCATGCAGTTGTCCATCTCGGCCTCGTACTCGGCCTTTTTCTTGTAGAGTTCAAGGATGGCGCGTGTGTTCTGCGTTTGTTCTTTCAGCCTCTCTAGCTCTAGCCTCCTGTCCTCAAGCGCCCTTGACGATTCCTCAAGGTCCTTCGAGAGCCTGGCAAAGTGCTTCCTGTTCCTTTCCAATGCATCCTCGACACCGGCGTATTCCTTCAGCCTGCTGTTTGCGAGCGATAGCGCCGCTATCTCGTCACCGATCCTTTTTGCCGCGGCCCTTTTCTGCTCTATCAGCAGGTCGTTTTGCGCTATCTCCTTTTGCAGGGCGTTCGCCTCCTTTTGCTTCGTCTCTATCAGGCGCTCGCTCATCTCCGCGCCTAGTTCCCTCTCACATATCGGGCATTTCGCAAGGTGTTTCCGCAGCTCCTTGATCGAGGTATCTATGTCAGAGAACCTGCTCCTGCTAAGCGCCGCACTGTTGACCAGCGCGTTAAGCGATTCGGTCGCTTCGGCGAGCTCCTTTTCAAGCGCGGCTATGTTTCCTAGCTTTGCCTGTGCCTCTACCTTGATCTTTTCGGCCAGCCTCCGCTCGTCGTTCTTTATGGTCGCCTGTATGTCTGCAGCCTCCTTTGTTATTGATTTTACCACTCTCTCTGCGCTCTCTATCTCCTCTTTTGACTCCTTCTCTTTGGCCAGCTGCTGGGCTAGGACGTTTGAGGCTGCGGTTTCCATAAGATTCTTCGTCTTTGCATTTATCTTTTCAAGCTCCTCCTTCAGCAGCTGCACCCTGCCTGCAAGCTCGGCCGCCTTTTTCAGCAACGCGTCCTTTCTCTTGTACATCTGGCGCTGTTTCTCGGCAAGGCCCTCGAGCAGCTCCAGCTCCGCCTTTGCCGCAGCTTCGCTGCCCTTCAATGCGCCAATCTCCCTCAACGCAGCGGCTTTCTCTGAAGCCGCCCTCTCAAGCTGATTCGTCAGCGATACGATATCCATTCCAGCAACTGCGTTCTCCTCGCCGCTGGCTGCAGCTCTTATGTTGTTTATCAGCGTCGTGCAGTTCTCCTCTGCAGCAGCGAACTGGTCCAGGCCCAGCATGCCATCTATCTGCTTCTTCCTGTCGCCTTTGGCTATGTTCAGGAAGTACTCCAGCCCGTTCTGCTCTGCATATATCGCCCTTGCGAAAGTGTCGTAATCCACCTTAAGTACGCTCGCTATCTCCTCATTCACCCTGACGGGCTGCGACTGGAGATGCGCGCCGTTCTTGTCCAGCCTTGCCGTGGTGGATCCGGAGCCGGTTATCCTCCTTGTTACAGTATATTCGTCCCTGCCCGCTTCGAAGGTTAGTTTTACCTCCGCCTCGTTCTCCTGCGCCGGCCTGTTCTTTATCATCCCTTCCAGTTTGGCCCTCCTCTGTTTTACCGTCGGGAATGTCCCGAACAGCGCGAACGATATAGCTTCCATCACGGAACTCTTTCCGGAGCCCATTATGCCAACGAGGACATTGACGCCTTTCTGGAACGTCATCTTCGTATGCCCGTGGGTTCTCCAGTTGCGGAGCTCTATCTCCTTTATCATACGACCAAGCCAGCATCGCATTTCAGCTATAAAATGCTATCGAAGCCGTCAGATGAGGCTCTCCTCTTCTACCTCTATCTCGCTGACCCCCTCGATCTTCCTTATCTGGTTTTCTATGTTAGAAGAATTAGTCTTCTCGTTGTCGAACACGAAGCGGGCCTTTATCACCTTTATGCCGAACGCCACCTCCTCTGATTGTATGGCGACCGGCTTCATCTGCTCCTTTATCCTCTTCGTTGCCTCGTCTATCGCACCCTCCTTCGGGTAAACCTTGAATATCACCGATACTTGAGACATTACGGCCCCTCGAATCCGCACTCCGTGCATTTGTAGGTGTTTGATATCTCCCTGCAATGATGGCACCGTATAATGGTGCCATTTCCGCACTTAGGGCATTTGAACTCCGTATACTCATTAGTAAGCCTTCCGCATGAGACACATACTTTTCCTGGAAGAACCATGCTATCGCCTCCTTCTAGATCCCCTGCCACTGCCGTGGCGCAGCATCTTTGACACAAGGATCAGTATTATGAAATCAACTATAAGTATTGCCACCAGCACAATGAATATGCCATAGAGGACCAACAGCTGCACGCTGTAGAGCTGCAGCGACTGCGTCGCCTGCGTAGGCGCAACCGTCGTAGTGGCGGCTCCTGGCGAAAGGCTCTGGTATATGAGCTTTGTGTCATTGCTCATCTGCTGCGCAAGGAGCGCAGCGCTGTAAGCCTGCAAAGCATAGGAGCGCGAGCTGCTCATGTTATTTGCCATCTCGGACTCGTGCACATAGAACATTGCCTCGTTGGCGAACTGCGAGGCCCATGCCCCGTAAGTCGAGTTATGAGCTATCGCCGCTGCAGCTCCAACCAACTGCGTACTGGTCATGTTCTGGCTGGTGGTCCCTGCGAGCCCAGAAGCGTACGCATAATCAGAATCCATTATGGCAAGTGGATAGTTCTTGCTCGAGTATGCTTCCTCGGCTGTGACAAGATACAGGTTGTCACCGTACGATGAGGCGCGGCTTATCCTTGAAGCTGCGACGCCTGAGAGGCTCTGCTGCACATGCACAGGCGTGCCGCCTATGCTGCTGGAGATGCCGAACATGTAGTTGGCTGCCGCACACCAGCCGTTGGCCTGTGCGCCGCTGTACATAGATTCTAGCACGGTGTCTGTAGTGAACTGGCTCGTGTTTGAATATAGCGAAAGCGCGCTTGATGCGGTGTAAGTTCCCCATGCCTGCCTTAGCTCACCGGCGATGACCCATTCGTAGTTCTGCTCCGTAAGCGCAGGGGCGCTGAGTGATGTGCAATAGCCGCTTATGCCCTGCAGGGTGCTCTTCCCCGTGTCTATCGTGGCGCCGCTGTGCGCGAAGTAGTATGCGTTTATGTAGTTGAGGAAGCTTGTGTCTGCAGCAGCATAAAGGTAACCAAGCGACGCTATCGCCCTGCTCTGATTAAGCGTGGCATAGAACTGCACCGTTGCGTTCGGGTACCCCGATACGTTTGCTATCTCAGATGAGGTAATATTCAGGGTGAAGTTCGCAAGCCCGGAGAATGGCGTGGCGTCGCAGCCGTTGCTGCACGATATGTTAGCCACAGGTATTAACCCAGTATGGTAATCAGTATATGAATTGAAAGTGGTGTTTTCGTTTGCTATGGGAACCTCACCGAATGCGTATCCCGCGGCTTCGCTTATGTTGGCTACCTCTATCATCGGAATGTGGAACCTCCCTTGTATCAGATAATAGAGCATATTCTCTTCGCTGCCTGGAGCCGCTACGGGGACCATCATGAACCTTAAGTTGTGGGCCGCGGCTGCGCTAGCCTTGTCGTATACGCCTCCGATAGGGCCTATGCTGCCGTTGTATATCGTGCCGGTAACTGTGAAATCATGCAGGAGGGGTCTCCCGGATATCGCTGATATCGCAAGCAGGGTCATCGCAGTGCCTGCGCTCGGGCCCGATACGCTCTCGTTATAATCCGCTATCGTATATGTGAAGTTGTAAGCATCCTGTGGGAGGTTGAGATACTGCGCGGCGGAGAACGAGGCGTTGATCGCCGATGCGTTAGTGTCTCCAGCTACGCTGCGCGGCCCTATTATCTTTACCATGCCGATTCCGTTCCTGACTACAACAGATATGTTTGTGAGCGCACCTGTGTTGTTTACCGTAACTGCCGGGGCCATTATCGACGCAGTGCCTACGAACGGCATAGCTGTGCCTTGCGCGGCCGCCAGCTGCAAGGCGAGCACTGCAGAGAGAAGCACCAGCGTTAGATAGCGCAAAATTGCCTTAGACATAGAATTCAAAAAGCTATAGAGATTAACCTATAAAAAGGCTCCGTATCTTTTCGGGTTTAGACAAGCCCGTAAAACAGCAGGTACATCAGTATGCCGGCCAAGACCCCTAAAAGCAGAGGGGGTATTGCAGGCAGCGGCCTCTTGTACCTCCGTAGTATGAAGGTTGTTAGGATGAGCCCGAGCGTAGAGCCTATAACTATGAAGAAGCTCAGGGTGAAGCTGAATGCCACCTTGTACGCCGCAACTGCCACCATCAGCGGAACGGCGAGGTCGCCGGCGCCGAGCTCCATGTGCGCCGCTACCGGCAGCATTCCACGTTTGTACATGCGCACTAGCGCCGATGGCAGCTTTACTCCCTTAATCTCCTTGTTGAACTCTGCAACCTCTCCGCTGCTGAAGCTGCTCTTCGGTATCGCCTCAACTTCGTTGACCCCCACAAGGAAGGCGAGGTTCCTCGATGACATCGCCTTGGCCATCGTTATCATGTGCTTCGTGACGAACACCGCTATGAAGTCATAGACGGCGAGTATCGCCATGAATACGAGTGCGACTATAAAACTGAAGCTGATTCCTATTAGGAGGCCGACGCCCGCACTGGCTATTATCGTCGCCGTGTTCCTCAGCCTTGGGAATCTATTCTTCAGAACGATTAATGCGAGCGCGGCCGCTATGCCTATGATAAAGTTTGTCGTTATCGTGTTGCCGGCTATGCTAAAAAGAACGCTGGTGGTGGCGAGCCCTGAAACCAGCATGAATACGAAGAAGGATGTTATGAATATTACCGCCCCTTCAAATATTATGAACAGCTTGTCACCTTTATAGAGCTTCATTATAAGGAGCAGCACTAGAGCCAGCACTATGATGTAGACGATGAAGAAAAGCGCGCTTGCCGCAGAGGTTATGACCTGCGCTGCGGCCACCTGCTGGTACGTTGCCCCGCTGTATATCTCGCTAGCTAGGAAGAGCCCGAAGAACTGCACTATCATGAAGATTACTAGTATCTGCAGTACCTGCCTGGTCTCTATAACTCGTAAAGACAAACGGCTCCCTCACTCGTTTTCGTGGCTTACCGTCTTGACTACCCCTGCCCTGGGCCTGAATATGTCGCCGTTCCTCTCCAGTTCGACTATATACTTGTTGACCTCTGCGGCTGTAAGGCCCGCCTTTTCAGCCTCCTCCATTATGCGCGGCAGTTTAGCGGCAGACTCCTCTGCCTCCAGCCTCTTTACTATCCCGAGCACCGCATTTATCTTCACAACCTTCTCTCTCGGCATGCCGGTGACAAGAGCATCAATGTCACGCCTGCCTCCCCTGTCTACGGCAAGCGTCTTCAGCATGAATTCGTTCAGCGCTATTGCATTCTCCGCATCTGACACTTCTACGACTCCGGCGAGGCGAGCCTTCGCGCTCGCCTCTGCCATCCTTATGAGCCCTTCGATCTGCCTCGGCGTTATCGGCGTGACCCCCTGCTTCGCGCCCAGCTTCCTCAGCTCTATGTAGTAATCCTGTATGCGGGCTGCGGCCTCCTGGCTTATCCTCGGATTTATGCTCTTCCTCGCATAAGCGATATATTTCCTGAGTATCTCGCTCTCTATAGGTGGTTTCTCCACCTGCTCGTATTCCTGGATCTCGGACATCCTGGCGCCCGCGGCCTCGTGCTGCAGCAGTATGTGCCTCGCTATGCTCTTATCGAGCTCCTCATCCATTATGTCTTTTATAGGGAATATGAGGTCAAATCTTGAAAGCAGCGTTGGCGGTATATTGAATTGGTCTGCAGGATAAGAGTTTGGGTCGAACCTCCCGTACTTCGGGTTCGCCGCTGCAAGCACCGCGGTCCTGGCGTTGAATGTTGCTATTATGCCGGCTTTGGCCACGCTTATGGTCTGAGATTCCAGGGCTTCGTGCAGCGCCGCCTTGTCATCGTCAGTGATTTTATCGAACTCATCTATGCATACGGTTCCGCCGGATCCGAGCACGAGCGCGCCTCCTTTCAGCGTCCATCCTCCTTCTGAAAAATCGTCTCGCTCTGCAACTGCGGTCATCCCGCCGCCGGTTACGGACTTGCCACTCACGTATATGCCCTTCGGCACGAGCCTCGCCACGGATGAGAGGATTCGGGTCTTTGCGCTGCCTGGGTCGCCTATGAGCAGGATGTGCATGTCGCTCCTTATCAGCCCTCCGTCAACAAGCGTCTTGCCCATAGTCCCTCCGAACAGCTGCAGCGCGACGCCCTGCTTTATCTCATTATAACCGTATATCGCTGGCGCTATCGATTTGTATATCTTCTCGAATATGTGTGGGTCCTTCCCCATCTCCTTGATCAGCCGCTCCTCATCCGCCGTTATCTGCAGCTCGGCGAACTCCTTCTGCTTCGGGACGATCGACACCGTATCGACGAACATCGTGTAGACGTCTTTCTCGAGCTTGCCCCTCTGGTTCCTACGCGGCCTTATGCGCAGTATCCCGGTTATCTCTATCCTGTCCCCAGGAATTACTGTATTGACAAGGTCGTCCTCTATCCAGACCTCAAGTTGCCATGTAGGGGCGCTGCCGCGCAGCTTCTCAAGAGGGTCCTGTATCGCTATCTTCTGCAGGTTTATGAACTGGGATTCCTCGGCTACCTGCTTGAGCGACCTCCTCTTGCACGACAGGCATATGTCCGGCACCTCGTCCCTCCCGGCCCTTATCTTGTAAGTTGCACCGCAGAACGTGCACTTGTATGAGCCCACCTGCACCTTAGGGTTTATCTCCGACCTTTTCACAATAAGCCCGTCAAGCATCACCAGCTTGCTTATGTATGCAGAGCCGACATCCTGCACCATTGGCGTGTTCACGTTCTGGCCGAATACGCGCACATGGACGTTGTTGCCCTCAAGCTGTACGTCACTCATCTTGCCCTCGAGCGACTCCGTCGCCGCCTCAAGCACGGAGTCTGGCTGCTCTATCAATGCCTCGGCAAGCTCAGGGTCGAACTTTATGATATCTTTGAAATCTACGGCCAGGCTCCTTTTGTCAGGAAAAGAGAGCGAAAGGTCATTTATCTGCTCGCGGTAGCGCCTTTCGAAGAAATCGTCGAACCTCGACTTTATGCCTTCGAGCGCCGCATCTACCATATTACCCCTCTAGAACGCGCCAATACCATTTGGCATGGCAAATTAATATTTGTTTCCCCCAAGCAGGCGGAAGTATGGTGGTAGAGATATTTATATTACCTGCAGCAAAAACCTTTTAGTGGAACACCGCGTCTTAAGGTGAGGAAGCTGCAAAAATTTTACATAACGACCCCGATATACTACGTCAATGACAAGCCGCACATAGGGCATGCTTACACGACCATTGCGGCGGATGTGCTGGCGAGGTGGCACAGGCTCAAAGGCGACGACACCTTCTTCCTTA
>JAJZXZ010000011.1 GCA_021806185.1 Microcaldota archaeon
TTCCTAGACGGCGAATACGGCATGAGCGGCATATTTATGGGTGTGCCGGTTGTACTCGGCAGCAATGGGATGGAGCGCATAATACAGTTAAAGCTCTCCGAGGAGGAGAACACGGCGCTGAAAGTGGCCGCAGAGAAGGTTAAAGCGCTTACAAAGCAAGTGGACTCGATGCTCTGATGGTATCATGGCTGGTATCGGCAACATGAAGGAAACGGCTCTGAGAAGCTTCGACCTTAATGGGAAAAGGGTGCTATACTATTCGATACCGGCGTTGGAGGAGCTAGGGATAGGCAGGACATCGGGTCTGCCGTTCTCCATACGCATTGTATTGGAATCGCTTATAAGGAACCTCGATGGCAAGGCGGTCACCGAAGAGGACGTGAAAGCGTTAGCCAATTGGAATGCAAAGATCCCAGACGACAGGGACGTGCCGTTCAAGGTGTCAAGGATACTGATGCAGGACTTTACGGGTGTGCCTGCGGTGGTTGACATAGCGGCGATAAGGGACTACATAACGAAAAATGGCGGGTCACCTGACGCGGCACAGCCAATAATACCGACAGACCTGATAATAGACCATTCCGTGCAGGTCGATGCATTCAATGTCATACAGGCATTGGAGATAAACCAGGAGAAGGAGATAGAGAGGAATGCGGAGAGGTATAAGCTGCTGAAATGGGCGAGCCATGCGCTTAAGAACTTCAGGGTGTTCCCTCCTTCTGCGGGCATATGCCACCAGGTGAACCTAGAGTACCTGGCGACGTGCGTCACAATGCGCCAGGACGGCAGCAACTATGTGGCTTATCCGGACACGCTTGTCGGCACCGATTCACACACCACGATGATAGACGGCTTGGGCATAGTCGGATTCGGCGTAGGTGGCATAGAGGCAGAAGCGGCGCTCCTTGACCAGCCCGTCTCGTTCACAACTCCGAAGGTGCTCGGTGTGCGCCTGTCAGGCAGCCTTAAGGACGGGGTCACGGCGACAGACTTCGCATTAACGCTGACAAGGCTGCTAAGGGATAAGGGGGTTGTCAACATGTTCGTTGAGTTCTTCGGAGACGGGTTAAGGAATCTGTCGCTTCCAGACCGCGCAACGCTCTCTAACATGTGCCCGGAGTATGGCGCAACCATTGCGATATTCCCGGTGGATGAAGAGACGCTGCATTACATGAGGGTGACCGGCAGGAGCGCGGAGCAGATAGAGCTCATCAGGAGGTACTATACAGAGCAGCGTATGCTTGACATCGACTATAGCAAAGTCGAATACAGCGATACTCTCGATGTTGACCTGGGTTCGATAGAGCCGAGCGTCTCAGGGCCCGCGCAGCCGAAGGAGCAGATCCCGCTTGGCAGGATAAAAGAGGAGTTCATAGGAATATTCCTGGAAGATGGCAAAGGCGACCCAAATAGGATGAATGCGAAGGATTATACGAGATGGTCTGACGAGAGCATGGCGGTAGGAAGCAGCCATATGAAGGACGCGCCGCTCCACCACAACCAAAAATCTGTGAAGATAAGGTATGATGACGGTTACGAGATTACCCTGTCGGATGGCGATGTCGTCATATCGTCGATAACCAGCTGCACCAATACCAGTAACCCATCGGTGATGATAGGCGCCGGTCTTCTCGCAAAGAAGGCGGTTGAGAAGGGTCTCAGGGTCGACACAAGGAAGGTGAAAACGAGCCTGGGCCCAGGCTCGCGGGTAGTCACGAGATACCTGCAGAAGGCAGGTCTCATAGAGCCCCTGGAGAAGCTAGGCTACGAGCTGGTAGGATACGGCTGCATAACCTGCATAGGAAACAGCGGCCCACTCATCGAGAAGCAGAGCGAGGCGATAAACGCCAACAAGCTTGCCGTTGCATCGGTGTTGTCCGGCAACAGGAACTACGAGGCGAGGATACATACGGATGTGAGGGCGAATTACTTGATGTCACCGCCCCTACTGGTGGCTTTCGGCATAGCCGGCACCGTGCTCAAGGACCTCACAAAGGAGCCGTTGGCGAAGAACGACAAAGGGGAGGATGTCTACTTAAAGGACATCTGGCCTACGCAGGCAGAGATAAAGGAGGTCATGGATAGGGTCATAAGCGAGGACATATTCGAGAAGGAGTATGGCAGCCACATATACGATGTCAATCCGTATTGGAACAAGCTGCCGGCAGCGGCAGGCAAGATGTACGCATGGGAGCGAGACAGCACATACATAAGGCAGCCGCCGTTCTTCGAGGGCTTCGACCCAAGGAGCAAAGGGAGCGTCGAGCCTATAAAGAACGCAATGGTGCTTGCCGCCTTCGGCGACTCCATCTCTACGGACCACATATCGCCTGCAGGGGCGATAAGCGCAGCTAGCCCGGCAGGCATGTACCTGATTGAGCATGGGGTGCAGCCAGCAGACTTCAACAGCTACGGGTCGAGGCGAGGCAACCACGAGGTCATGATGAGGGGCACATTCGCGAACAGCCGCATAAAGAATATCATGCTACCTGGCAAGGAAGGGGGTTTCACTTTGCACTATCCTGATGCACAGAAGGGTACGATATACGATGTTGCGATGCGGTACAAGGCTGAAGGAGTGCCGCTCATCGTTCTTGCCGGATCGGAATACGGCTCAGGAAGCTCACGCGACTGGGCCGCGAAAGGGCCCATGCTGCTCGGGGTGAAGGCTGTGGTTGCAAAGAGCTTCGAAAGGATCCATAGGAGCAACCTCGTAGGGATGGGCATAATCCCGTTGCAGTTCAAGGCAGGAGAAGACGCACAGACGCTAAAGGTGGACTTCTCGAAACCGATCACTATAGTGCTGAATGACGGTATGAAGCCCAGAGACATGGTGAAAATGAGATACACTCGAAGCGATACCGGGGCAGAGGCTGATGCAGAGATCATGAGCAGGATAGATACGCCGATAGAGATGGAGTATTACAGGTCAAATGGCATACTTAACTACGTTATAAAGAAATTGCTGTCCAAATAAGAATATGGACTACTACCTCGAATGCACTAAGTGCGGCTCTGGATTCAGCAGCGACTATGATAGACAGCTATGCGGCAGGTGCGGCGGGATTCTCGATGTCATATACAAGGGAAGGCTGAAAATCCCAAAGAGCGCAAGCTTTTGGGATTATGAGAGCGTATTACCAGACTCTGAATACACCCGCTACGCTCTTGGCGGCACCGCCCTGGTCGAGAGCAACTCTCATAGCGGCTTATTCCTGAAACTCGAGCTTTGCAATCCGACGGGGTCGTTCAAGGACAGGGGCTCTGTAATAGAGATAGCAAAAGCTAATGAGTATGGATACAAGGAGATAGCCGTAGCCTCGACAGGCAACATGGCGTACTCGCTCGCTTATTATGCAAAAGCGTCAGGGACCAGGGTGATAGCCTTCATAGGAGGTGCGGCAAACCCGGATAAGGTGAGGAATATACTGATGACCCATGATGCAAAAATATATCGCGCGCATAAGGATTTCTCGGCAGCGCAGGCTGCAGCAATAAAGTATTCAGAAAAGACCGGCGCGTTCCTCGCAGGCGACTACTGCTACAGGAAAGAGGGGCAGAGGACAATAGCTTATGAGATCGCGGCGCAGCTAAAAGGCTTTATTCATATCATAATCCCTGTGGGAAATGCGACGCTTCTAAGCGGCATCGCGAAGGCGCTGCATGAGATGAGAGCCAAAGCAAGGATAATAGCGGTCCAGGCAGAAGGGTGCAGCCCGCTTGCAAAGTCGTTCAGGTTAGGAAGACCGGTAAGATACGAGACTCCGCGCACAAAGGCGGATGCGATAGCGGTTGGAATGCCAACATATGGCACGGAAGCCGTACGTGCAATACGTGAGAGCGGCGGCACAGTTGTTACGGTAGACGACAGTGAGATGCAGGCCGCTCAGGAGGCGCTCTACAAAAACGATGGAGTGAGGGCGGAGCTTGCTGGCGCAGCTAGCATCGCGGCATACGGGAAACTCAGGTTCAGAAGAGGCGACAAGGTGGTCGCAATAATAAGTGGTGGCAATCTTTGATGGCAGAACATGACGGAATCGCCGCATGGATAATATGCGAGGACCTACTCGTGAAAGTGAAGGCCGAGCTGGCGAACGAGGCGATACTTACGCTACAGAACGAGGTAAAGGCAGGCAGGATGAAGGTCGAAGGCAGGCTGGTATCCTCTGAGGTGCCTAGCGACGATGAGCGTGACCTGTTTGTAGCCAACGAGATAGCAAAAGATAGCGCGACAATGCTGCGCGACTACGGCAGATACATCGCTGATAGGGAAGGGAAACCGGGAATAAGCCCGGAAGAGGTAGAGAAGATAGAAAGCGCAAAGAAGCTGATGCTCGCCGTAGAGGAGATATCGACGCTCATGCACTATAGGAGGGTTACAGAGGAATGGATACTGGAGATAGAGGGCATACCTGACATAGATGACCCAGTGAAGATACTCGTATCAACAATCCACGGTAAAGAGGACGATAGGTTTTTAGTGCTGGACTTCACTCTGAAGAGAAAAAGCATCAAGGAAGAGAAGATATTCGCGGAAGAGGAGCGGAAGATACTGGAAAGCGTGCTCAATGCAGTGCATTAACCACATTCGCCGTACCCGAAGCGGCTCTGGAGCGCTCAAGCCAGCGCATTGCTCTCTCTTCTGCCTCCCCAACAAGCCACTCCAAGTGCCTGCCCTCCAAACCGCACGTCCAGCGCGCCTCAACCGCTGCAGGCACATCCCGGATGCCTATCGCAGCAGAAGCCGCAACCCTGTGGTTGCCGTTGGTTCCGATAACGTATAAAGATGATCCGTCAAAGAAGCTTATCTCAACAACCAAAGGCGGCTCCTTCCGCAAAAGCCCCAGCAAGCCCTCCCTGTCCATGCGCAGCAGCGACTGCAGCCGCCCTTCGCTCCAAGGCACATAAAATATCTTATCAACAGCAATCGGCCTGCTATTCTCTCCAGAGAACTTGTCATCCGGGTAGGAATTCTCAAAGATCAGCACCCTCATGGAAGTCAGGAATGCAATTCCTCTTTCGTCGCCCACGTAGCTGCCAATATCCCCTATCTTTTGCATTAGCGAGCTGGCCATGCTCCGCCTAGGTATGATATCTGTAGGCGCACCTGCCCGCACAATGCCGGATGATTCCATATGCACAGTCCCTCAGAAGTAGAGTGGCCGCGCAGATATTTAAAAGGCTGTGGTTCAAGAAATCCCCGCCTTTCAAGGCGGCGGATGGATTGAGCCGCATGAATCACATCATGTAGTAAAGTATATAAATATGAACTATAATACTTGTTTTATGGACATTATGAGGGCCTACAAATTCAGCATCTACCCCGATGCCAAAAGGCAGAGGGAGATAGACGAGAGGCTTGTCCTTGCAAAGGAGTTCTACAACCTCCTCCTTGAGAAGACGATAAAGTCCTACAAGGAGGGCAACACAGCAATATCGATGGCGGTATTGAACAGGTCCGCAAAGGAGATAGAGAAGGACAGGAAATACCTGCTGCTGTATTCCCAGACAAGATGCGAGATAAAGTTCAGGCTATTGAAGGCGTACCAGAACTTCTTCAGGAGAATAAGGGAGAGGAAGGCAGGCAAATCTTTATCATTTTGCAATATGATGCGCCAAAGGATCACTTGACGATCATGGTGCCCGATGTTCCTCGTATTATGGATTCGAATCCCCAGAGCCGTCCGATGAACGCCTTTTTGCCTCCGTGCTCTATGAATTCCACACACGCCTGTACCTTTGGCCTCATAGTTCCTGCATCGAAAGTGTTTAGCATGCGATCCAACTCCTTAGCGTGAACCCTCCTTATTGGATCTTTATTGTCCGGGTAGTTGCGGTAGACGTAATCCTCAGAGGTAAGTATGACGAGCGTTTTGGCGCCTATCGACGTCGCCAGCAGCCCGGCGGTCAGGTCCTTGTCTATAACGGCAGCGCTTTTCGGGTATGTGCCTGCGCTGTCTATTATCGGTATGCCGCCTCCGCCGCCAGCTATCACTATGCGCCCGCTTTCAACAAGGTGTTTTATCGTCCGGCTTTCAGATACCGCCTTAGGGAAAGGCGAAGCGACGACCCGCCTGTACCCGTTTCCGTATCTTACATACCTGAATCTCTCAAGCTTGTGAGCGTCTCTCAGCGCCGTCTTGGAATACACTGGGCCTACGGGCTTCGATGGATTCCTGAATGCTCTGTCTTTAGGGCTTACTAGCACATGGGTTAGAAGGGCGACCGCGCTTCTGCCAACACGCATGCTCTTAAGCCTCTTCAGAACAGCCGTCTCGATTAGCGTTCCTATAGTAGCCTGAGTCTCTGCATTCAGCGCCTGGAACGGCAGTGGCGCAACCCACCTATGTGCGTACCTGTTCCTAAGGTATTCAACACCGACCTGTGTTCCGTTGCCGTGCGTTAGGAGCAGGCCGGTGCGGCTCTTGAAGACATGAGATATGCTTCCTATCGCTTTCTCTACATTTCTTGCCTCCAAGCCGTATTTAGGGGACTCTCCAGGCCGCTCAAGCGCATTGCCGCCAAACGCTATTACCATCTTTTCCATTGGATCTATTCCTGGCTAAGAGCCACAATCGTGCTCACGAGATTGTCGGCGAACTCCTTGGTGCCAAGCGGTCTGGCGCCCATGAACCTTGCTATGTCGTTCGTGACCTTCCTCTGCTCTACAGCCGCATTGACAGCCCTGCTTACAAGCTCAGCAGCCTCGCTCCACCCGATGTGAATGAGCATAAGCTCTCCCGCCTTTATCACCCCCATAGGGTTAGCAACGTTCTTGCCTGCGTATTTCGGCGCGGTTCCGTGCACAGCCTCGAACACGCCTCCGAAGTCGCCTATGTTCGCTCCTCCAAGAACGCCTATGTTCCCTACCAGTGCGCCAGCTGCATCAGAAATGTAGTCTCCGTCAAGGTTCGGAGCGAGTATGATGTCGTAGCTCTCCGGCCTTGTTATTATCTGCTGGAACATGTTGTCTGCTATCCTATCGTTTATGAGTATCTTGCCCTGAGGCACCGCACCGCCAAGCGCGTTAGCCTCCTCCTCAGTCATGAAGCTTCCTTGAAACTCACTTTTGGCCACCTCGTAGCACCACTCCCGGAATGCACCCTCCGTGTATTTCATTATGTTGCCTTTGTGCATTATAGTGACTGACCTGCGCTTATTCGCAATGGCGTATTTGAGCGCCATCCTTGCTATTCGCACGGTCTTGCCCTTTCCGATAGGCTTTATCCCAATTCCAGCATCAGGGTCTATGCTCACGTTCAGGTTGTCCTTAAGCAGCTTCCTTAACGTATCCGCCTCTTTGCTGTTGTACGGCCACTCTATGCCCGTGTAAAGGTCATCGGTATTCTCCCTGAACACTACCATGTCTATCTTCTCCGGGTTCCTGAGAGGGCTGTCCAATCCCTTTATGTACTTGACAGGCCTTATGTTGGCGTAGAGGTCTAGAAGGATGCGCATGCGCACGTTCAGAGACCTAAAGCCCTTCCCTACCGGTGTGGTAAGAGGGCCCTTCAACACGAACCTGTATTCCTTCAGCGCGTTGGCGGTGCTCTCCGGGAACCTCTCACCGAGCTCCTTCTCCGCCTGGTCTCCGGCAGGGACATCCATCCATGCTATCCGCCTTTTTCCAGAGTAAGCCTTGGATACAGCCGCATCTATCACGCTTATCGCAGCGGACGTTATCTCGGGGCCTATGCCGTCCCCGTTTATCCTGAGTATTATCGGGTTGTCCGGCACGGCAAGCCTGCCGCCATCGAGCGTTATCTTGCCCCCATCAGCCATAATGTGTTTCTGTGATAAAAGGTTAAATAGTTATGGCGCTGCGCGAAAGGTTAAAAGCCATGTAATTCTAATGATAAGAAGCGGTATGATGGCAAAGAATGACGATAAGGGGAGCAAGGAAGGCATTACTGTGAAGAAGGAGGAGAACTTCTCAGAGTGGTACACCCAGATAATAAGCAAGTCTGAGTTCGTTGACTATACTGCAGTGTCTGGCGCACTTGCATTCAGGCCTGATGGCTACTTCGTATGGGAAACCATACAAAGGGCGATGGATGAGATGTTCAAGGCTGTAGGCATAATGAACGTCTACTTCCCGCTTTTCATACCAGAGAAGCTGCTCAATAAGGAGAAAGAGCATGTCGAGGGGTTCAACCCCGAGGTTGCATGGGTTACGCATACCGGCAGTTCAAAGCTTGATGAGCGCCTTGCGGTAAGGCCTACGTCGGAAACGATAATGTATGAAAGCTACTCAAAGTGGATCAGGTCGTGGCGTGACCTTCCAGTAAGGTACAACCAGTGGAACAACGTCGTGAGGTGGGAATTCAAGCACCCTACGCCATTGCTGCGGAGCAGGGAGTTCCTATGGAATGAAGGTCACACTGCGTTTGCCACGAAGGCTGAGGCCGACGCCGAGCGTGATGTGGTACTTGGCATATACAACAGGGTGCTTAAGGAGTATCTGGCCCTGCCTGGAATCACAGGAAGAAAAAGCGATACGGAGAAGTTCGCCGGCGCAGAGGCTACAAACAGCATAGAGCACATGCTTCCGGATGGCGCATCTGTGCAGGGGCCCGATTTCCACAGCGATGGCCAGAGGTTCGCCAAGGCGTTCGATATAAAATTCTTAGACAAGGACGGCAAGACGGAATACGTCTTCCAGAACACGTTCGGCTTCTCCACAAGGGAGCTCGGGGTGATGTTGGCGGTGCATGGAGATGACAAAGGGCTTGTCATACCACCGAAGCTGGCAAGAATCCAGGTCGTGGTAGTGCCGATATACAACAATGACACCAAGGACATGGTGATCAAGGCGGCGCATGAGCTATCCAAGAAGGTAGCCCAGATCGCAAGAACATTTGTGGATGACAACGACGCGTATTCCCCAGGCTGGAAATTCCATGAGTGGGAGCTGAAAGGAGTGCCGATAAGGATAGAGATCGGCGAACGCGACATAAAGGCCGAAAAGGTAGTCATTTACAGGAGGGACACGTACAAGAAGCAGGACATAAAGATTAAGGAGCTGCCAAAAGCGGTAGAAGCGCTGCTAACGGATGTGCAGGACAGCCTTTACAAGAAGGCCTTGAAGGCGCTCGAGGCTAGCATACACGAGGTTAATACGTATCCTGAACTTAAGAAGATTGTCGGTGGGTCTGGTGGGTTCGCGCAGGCGCCATGGTGTGGCTCGCTGAAATGCGAGGCGAAGGTAAAGTCCGAGACTAAGGCAAAGATAACCAATATGCCATTTGATGCGCAAGCTAAGGCGAGGGGTAAAAAGTGCGTCGTATGCGGCGAGGATGCTAAGCACATAGCCAACTTTGCGAAATCCTATTAAATCTGGGATGCTACTCAATAGTGCAGCCCCTTCGTCTAGCGGCCAAGGACCGCGGGCTTTGGACCCGTGTACATCGGTTCGAATCCGATAGGGGCTAAGTATAAATATCTGGTTGCATGAGGCTAGTAGTGTGATTCTGTGGGATCTGCATCGAGGCAACTGGGTATAGACGGCAAAGCAGGTCTACCGGATAATGCAATCGAATTAGGGGCAAAGTTCGTTCTGAAGGAAGTTTCTGATGGCGTGGTGCGATACCGTGCATTTCCAGGCGACAGGTTTACCGCTATGGAGCTAGAGGTCAACCCAGAGAAAAAGAGCGTTACCGTAATAGGTAAAATATACTTTCCAGATGGTTTTAGCAGAGAGCAGGCTGAGGATATAACAACCTCAATAATTCGAAATGCCAACACACCACATTCCACACCTCCATACGATATTGCTACAGACACCGTCATTGACCTACCGCCATCCGTTGTAACGATAAGCATTTCTTCTGATGGTACAACCGACGATGGTACAACCGATGATGATACCGTATCCGCGATGGTTAGGTACACCAATGTATCACTCACAAGGGTGGGCTGGGAGATATGGGACAGGTCGGTGCTTAGAAAGGAGGAGTTTTCCGGATCCCATACTTTGCTCACACATGCGGCGAGCATGCTTAGACTTTATGGCAGGAGCTCTCATCCGTAGCGTAGGGGCAACAGCATAGAGCCAGCGAGAGCGTAGACGGAAAAGCAAACTCCATGGCGAGACTAGGTATAAATATTACAAAAGACTACAAAAGCGTGGCTTCACGGCGGTTTG
>JAJZXZ010000012.1 GCA_021806185.1 Microcaldota archaeon
GCGGCTATGTTGCCTGCTGGTATGGAATCTACGATCACCCTGTCCGGGCCCATGTATATGCCCACCTGCTGGAGCTTCTGCGTGCCCGACTTGCCGGATATGTGCAACTCTGTGCCCTTCTTGGCATCCCCTGAGAAAATCCTGCCTACGGCGACCTCGCCAGCCTGCTGGTCGTACTTTATTCCGAATATCACGACGTTCGTCTTTGCATTTATTTCGGTGTTGAGCATCGCCTTCCCGTCCTCGGAGTTGAGGTCGCCGTGCCAGATCTGGGGTATCCTGTACGGCTGGGCCTCTGCGGGGTTTGGCAGGTGCTCGACGACCATCGCAAGCGTAGCCTCGTCTATCGGGCAGAGTTCCTGCAGCTTTTGGAGGTCGTTCTTTGCGGTCAACTCAAATATGTCCTTGAACGTGGCGTTCTTCGTCTCCATTATGCGCTTCGATATCGCCCATCTCCTCAACGCAGAGCCGAACGCGACGCTTCCCTTCTCGACGCTGACCTTCCATTTCTCTCCGTAGCCCTCTGGAGCGTACGTCTCTATCATCTGGTTTATCTCGTTTATCAGCTTGAGCAGCCTCTCCTGCGTCTGCTCAGGGGTGAGCCTTAGCTCGGTGAGCAGCCTGTCGACCTTGTTGAAGAAGAGCACTGGCTTCGCCTTCTCCTTCATCGCCTGCCTGAGCACCGTCTCGGTCTGGGGCATCACTCCCTCTGTGGGGTCCACGACAAGTATCACGCCGTCTATCGCCCTCATAGACCTTGTGACGTGCCCGCCGAAGTCGACGTGGCCGGGTGTGTCTATGAGGTTTATTATGTAGTCCTCGTTCTTGTAGTTGAAGCCGAAGGATATGTATGCGGATTTTATCGTCATCCTCCTATCCTTCTCTATGTCCTCGTAGTTGGTGTAGAGGACATCCCCGGCTACGCTCTTTGATATCAGCCCTGCCCTGGCGAGCAGCGAGTCCGTAAGCGAGGTCTTACCATGGTGTACGTGAGCTATTATGCCCACGTTGCGGATGTGCTTGTGGTCGCGCATCATCTTCGCGACCTCCTCTACCACGTATTCCTTTCTTGCCATATGGACACCGCTACTTCGCGCTCCTTGCCATGCGCTCTGTCTCGTTCTTCCTCTTTATCGCATAGCTGTTTATGTCGTTCTTCGATGCGAGTATCAGCTCGTTGGCGAGCGCCTGCGCGAATGTGCGCTTGTTCCTGAATGCGCCGGTCACGGTCGCCATGGCTATGTTCCTCAGCGCTATGTCGAGTCGCCTACTTGCACTGACGTCCACCGCCACGTTCGATATTATCCCGCCATATCGCACCCTGGTGGTATCCTCTATCGGCGCGCTATTCTCCAACGCCATTACGAGCACCTGGACCGGGTTCTGGCCAGTCTGCTTGCTCACCATCTCGAACGCCTCCATCATCGCCCGCGCCACCTTCATCTTCTTGCCCTGTAGGCGCCCTTTTGTCCTTATCACCTTGCCGCCAATCTTTCCGCCTGTGCCGCCGCGCATGAGGGCGTTCTCCAGCCTCTCTATTATGTTGAGGTTCGCCTTGTGGAATGTGCTCTGGCTCCTCCTGCCGTACGAATTCGGATACGCTATCGGCTTTAGGTTGATGTAGTTCTTCATGCTTGGGTCGTAGACCTCAACATCGTAGCTGTACTTGTTGAACAGCATAGTAGAGCCTGATAGAAATATCTCCTTTTTCTGCGCTTCCGAAGGCTGGGCCTGGGCCCTTTTCCTTCTCTGGGCAGATTTCGGCTGTGCGGCCGCCTTGTCGGTTCCCCCCTGTAGCTGCTGCTCGTCCGCCATCCGATCATCTCTTCTGCTTCTCAGCCTTGCCCTTGATTATCCTCACAAGGTTTGTACCGTTTACCTCCACAACCTTATACTTCCAGCCGGGTATGCAGCCCATCTGGCCCCTCTGCGATCCTCCCATCCCGACCACCGTGACTTCGTCGTGCTCATCTATGAAATTGATCGCGCCATCGCCTGGCGCGTACGCGCTGACGACCTTGTGGTTCTTTATGAACTGCAGCTTTACGCCTTTGATTATGCCGGAGTGGGGCTGCTTCTGCTCAGCAGATATCTTCTGGAGCACTATCCCCTTCGCCATCGGCACGGTGCCCATGGGGTCATACTTCTGCTTCAGGCGGAAAAGCCTCCTTTTCAAAGGCTTCTTGAGAAGTCTCTGGTGCTTTCGCTGCCTCACAAGCTTTCTCGCAGCAAATTCACCGTTCGGCATATCATCAATCCTTGAGTATGCTGGAGTGTCCAGCGTCTATCACAGACAGCATGGATATCGAGTACGGCTTGCCGCACATCGAGCCCAGCTCTACGGGGTTCCCTTCAAACTTTATGACCTTTATGCCTGCGACGCTGGCCATGTGGAGTATGTCCTGCAGGTTGCTCTCCTTGTTCTTCGACGCCACTATCACCAGCTTGGCCGTGCTATCCCTTATGGAATCGATTACTGAGTTGAGCCCTATCGCTGTCTTACCGCTGTCCACAGCTAGACGTATATTGTTTGTTAGATCTGCCATGCAAAACACGCCAGAAATAAGAATCCGCCCGCAGGGGGAGAACTCAAAGATATTCTCGTGGAAAAGTATATATAGGTTCATGTAGGCGCACGGCGTTGGGCGCATTGCCGCTTTACGCGTGTATCAGCATCGGCACCACGAATATTGCGAACATTATGTCGATGAAGACCACTACGGTTATCGCAATGTAAATGCGGTTTCTTTCCATCGCAAATGAGAATATCGAAAGCAGCACCCTGGCTATTGGGGTTGAAAAAAGTATGAAGATGCCGAGGACCATGAGCTCGTACCCGAGCCGGTAGGAGCTTGGGACTGCATAGGCGAGCAGTATGCCGATTGCCAGCACGGCTGCGCTGGCTATCACGCCAGCCCTGAGCATCCACGATATCGCAGTTTCCATTTTTGCCCCGTTCATGCTATACCAACTCCCCTCAATATTGATTCTACGGCTACGATCGCCAATATGATGATGAAAAGACGGACTATCACTCTATTCCTTTCCGTTTCCATCACCTTGCTCCCTGCGTACGCGCCTATCGCAGTGCCAATCACAACAGGCGCGACAAGCGTGGGCCTTATGTAGCCAAGCGCCCAGTATATGCCGCTGCCGGTCACTGCCGTCACGCCTATCATGAAGTCGCTCGTGGCAGTGCTTACCTTGATTGGCAGGCGCATGGCCGAGTCCATGCCAAGGACTTTCAGCACCCCCGAGCCTATGCCCAACAACCCGGAGAGGAATCCTGCGCAAACCATGACGGCTTCTCCCCAAAGCCAGCGCACCCCTTTGTAATGCACGGTAGTCTTGGCCGGCTTGTCGTAATAGCTGCCCTTGAGCTGGAAGAACCTTGTCGACCAGTCGCCCTTCCTGGCTAACGTGCCGCCCCTTTTCCTCAGCATCACATACAGCGAAAAGAGGAGGGCTATGCCGAAGAGCACAAGTATCACATCTGGTAGATTATGCGCATAGACCACAGCAGCGGCTAGCGCTCCGCCTATCGCACCGAGAGTCGTTCCTATCTCTAAAGACATGCCTATGCGTATGTTTGTTATCCTGTCGCGGATGTAAGCGGCGGCCGCGCCGCTGGATGTTGCGATTGTGGCGACAAGGCTGGCGCCGACAGCGTATTCTACCGGTACTCCGAGGAAAATCGCAAGCACCGGCATTATTACCACAGCCCCGCCAAGGCCTGTCATCGAGCCGATGAAGCCTGCGGCGACTCCGATTACGGCAAGCAGCAATGTATAGAGAAACTGCATCAATTAATCATATGCTGATTGTAAGCACTAGCTTAAAAATCAGTGTGGATTCAGTCTTGCAGCACAGTGTTGCACCCGGCCGGCTGGCTTAGCATGCCGCTCAATACAAGCTTCAGGTATCCGAGGAACGGCACCGACCCTATGACCTTGCCCTCGACGAGGGATTGGTTGGACGGCAGGTTCTGATACTGCATGTCAAGGCCGGGGTTATTGTCGCCCTTTGTCAGGTAATAGTATGTGCCGCTAGCGTTCAATACCGCATAAACCCTGTGGACTATATAAGTGTCGCCATCTTTGTAGAAGGAGTCCTGTGGCACTGTCTTGTAAACTATTATGCTGTTGTTCCTATCCCCGGTTATCGTCGTATTGCCTATGGTTATCGAGCTTGTATATGCCTCCTTCATCACGGTGCCGTTGCTGAATACCACGTCGGCAACCCCGCATGTGTACTTGACAAGGTTCCCGGACTGGCCGGAATACGGCACTATGGAGCCGCTGCCGCTTGAGGAGGGCTTGAAAAGCCCGATGGAATAGCCAGGCTGCACCACCTGCGATACGAACAGGGTATTGCCGCTCACATTGTACGCCACGCATTCGAGCGACTCTCCGGCTTGGTTGCTCAGCATCCCCTGCAGTTCGCTCTTCGTGACCTTCACCTCCGGAGCGCGTATTGTAGATGCATTTGCTCCCTGCAGAAGTATCATATCGCCGCGCTGCAGCGCTGGCAGCATGCTGCAGCTCGGTACTGCGTCTATCGGATTGCTGGTGTGGAGCACTGCCCTGAGCGCGAACCAGAATGCCACAACGACGATTATCGCGGCCAGTATCTCCAGCGCGCTCCTCATCTTTCCCGATTCTCTCGACCCGTTTATTATCTCTAGGCCTATCAGGACCACGAGTATCACGAATGCCATCACGCCGAATATGACGGCCAGCGAAGCTACGCCTTGGTACACTATGTAGAGGGCGAAGGCGATGACCAGTATTATGTAGAGGGGCCATGTCGTTATGCCGCCCCTTTTTGCGCTTTTCCCGCTGGCCGCTTTACTAGCCACTCATACCACTGGTTGCCTGCTGTTCGTCAGCTCTATTCCAACGACCCTTGACTGGTTCTCCTGCTTGACTACGCCTACCGCAGTGTCGGCCATCGTTATCAGGGGGTCGTTGTGGCTTATCACAACAAACTGGGAGTTCTTGCTCAACTCCTTGACCAGCTTCGACAGCTTCTTCGAGTTCTCCTTGTCAAGCGCCACATCTATCTCGTCGTACAGGTAGAATGACATCGGCTTCCTCATCTGTATGGCAAAGAGCAGCGCGAAGATCACGAGGGATTTTTGGCCCCCGGAGAGCTCCTCCTCGCTGTGCTTCCTGTTAGCCGTCTGTATGTTGAAAAGCAGCTTGGCGTTGAACGGCTCACTCTGATTATCCAGATACAGGTATGCCGATCCGTCGAATATGCTGCTGTACAGCCTCTTGAAGTTCTCGTTGACCTGCGCGAACGTTTCGTTGAATGCGTTGAGCCTCCTGGACTCTATCTCGCCTACCATCGCCATTATGGAATCCTTCTCCTTGTTCAGTATTCCGAGCTTCCTGGCAGCCTCGTCAACGTCCCTCTTCCTCTGCGCATACGCTTCGGGAGCCTTGAGGTTTACGTTGCCGAGCAGCTCCATCTCGTGCCTGCACTCCAGCTGCTTGGTCTCAAGCTCCTGCATGTCCTTGAAAGCCACCGGCTCTATCTCGGTGTAGGAGAGCAGCTCCGCCTTTATGTCGCTCAGCCTTGTCTGAAGCTGCGACCTCCTCGACTCTGCCTCTATCATCTCCTTCTCGAGCCTGGCCATCTCCCCTGCCATCTTGCCCTTCTGCTGGGCCGTGCGGTCGATCTTATCGTCATGCCCCTGGAGCTCCTTGAGCAGCGAGTCCGAGCTCGAGCTCCTGTCCTTTATGCTCTCCTGTATCTCCTGCTTCTTCTTGCCGTGATCCGCGATCGCCGTGTCCGCCTCGGCCATCTGCGCTTTCGACGCCTTTATCGATGCTTCCTCTTCCTTCAGCTCCTTGGCTATCTGCTTTGCCCTGTCGGCCCTCATCTCGTTCTCCTTCTCTATCGACCCGAGCCTGACCTTGATGCTCTCTACCTCCTCCCTGAGGCTCTTCAGCCTGTCTGCGCTCTGCTTGCCGTCGCGGCCAGGCTTCTTGGAGCCCGCAGACCTGTTCAGTGCGGTGTACAGGCTGTCGCATTCGGCCTTGAGCACCTCCTTCTCCTTCTCTATCTCTATCTTCCTGCTTGCGAAGCCCTCCTTGGACTTGCTAAGCACCCTTATTCTTTCTGCCATGCCAGATGACGACTTTGAGAGGGTGCTTGCCGTGCCCTCGAGCTTGGAGAGCTCTGCCTGCAGGTACTTAGCCCTAGCCTGGCACTCCGCAACTTCGATTTCGGATGAAGCCACAGCCTTCCTCCTCTGCTCCCACTCCGCCTCTGTCTCACGCATCCTGGCGGCCAAGGCGCTCCTCTCCGATGCGAGCTTGCTGAGCTTCGCCTCTAGCACGGCGGGCAGCTGCTGCACTCCGAGCTTGCCGCCTGTCACTATCCCAGACTGCTCCACCACATCGCCGTCGAGAGTGACCAATCTGTGCTTTCCGACCTCCTTCACGGCCTTTATCCTGTCAACTATGTACGTGTTCGAAAATATGTATTCGAACGCCTTCCTGTATTTGGAATCGAACTTGATATTGTTTATAAGCGGTTCCATGCCGTTTATTTCGCGGGTCTCTTGGGAGTTTATCTCTTTAAGGGGTATGAAGGATGCCCTGCCGAGCCCCTTCGACTTTATTATCTCTATCGCCTGGCTGGCTGTGTCCACAGAATCAACGACAAAATAGTTCAGCCTGCTTGATCCGGCAGCGTATACCGCAATAGCATACTTGCTGTCATAGCTGCAGAGCTCAGATGCCCTTCCGTAGAACCCTTTCTTCATCTCCGACTTAAGAACTGCTGCAACCCTGTCTGCGCTCCTACCAGACATGGCAAGAGCCTCCTTGACGTTTATCATCTCAGTATCGCATGCTGATACCCTCTCCCTGAGCTCATCCATCTTTTTCTGGTATGCTTGGAGCTCCTTCCTATCGATTGCAGCCCGCTCCTCCGCTGACCCGATCTTCGACTGCAGCACCTGCAGCTCCTTCGCTGCCGCATCCTGCTCTGCGCGCAGCTCATCGAGTCTCTGCTTCGCATCCTTCAGGCCCTCCTCCTGCTTCGACAGCTCTGAATTGCACGATACGTATTCAGCGTTGATGCTGGACAGCCGCGATTCGAGTGCCTCTCGCTCCTTCTGCTTGTCCGAGTACTTCGTGATCAGTTCCTTTTCCCCGGAGTCTACATCGATCTTTTGCAGCTCCTGCTCGCTCTCTGAGAGCTTCGACTTCAGCGTGCCAGTCATCTTGGAATTCTGCTCGATCTGGGCCTTTATCTGGTCGGACTCCTCTTTGAGCTGCTTTACGCGCTCTTTGCTCCTCGCAAGCGCCTCCTGTATATGCGCCTTCTCCGAGTCCTTTATCTTTATTATGGAGTTGGCCTCCTCTATCAGCTTGTTGGCCGTGGCGAGCTCTATCGAGCTCTCGTTGAGCTTCTTTGTCAGCTTCTCCCTGTATGAGGTAGCGTCCAGGAGCTCGTCATCGAGCTTCTTCAGCTGCATTTCGAGATCCTTCTGCCTGCCTGCGGCATTCTCGTGGCTCTCGACAGCTTTCTCGTACTCAGCCCCTATCTGCGCCTCCCTCGCCTTGAGTATCGTATACGCGACCCTCTTTGATGTGATGAGAAGCTCTGTGTACCTCTCTGCGTCGGTCTTCTCCTTCTCCAGCTCGTTGAGGAATGCCTGCCGCTCGTTAAGCTGTATGTTCGATTCGGTTATCTTCGTGTCAACCTTCTCAAGCTCCTTCATCGCGCTCTCTTTCTTGTCATCGAATTCCTTTACTCCGGCTGCGACATCTATCAGCCCCCTGCGCTCCCTCGGGCTGAGGCTGAGAAGCTTGCTTATCTCGCCCTGCGCTATCGTATTCGTCTCGTTTATCTCTGCCTTGTGCGCCCTCAGCACGTCTAGAAGCTCCTGCCTCGATGCCCTTTTTCCATTTATCCTATAGGCTATCTTGTTGTTCGACTTTATCATTCTTGATACATCGAGGTTCTCGTCGCCGGTGAAAGAGACCGTAACATACGCCCTTCTCACGCCGTCGCCCTTTGACGACTTTGCCGTGCTGTTGATTAGCCCTTTCGCCGATGACACCCTCATGCGCTTCAGAGAGGATTCCCCAAGGGCGAAAAGGAGTGAGTCGCATATGTTCGACTTTCCGGAGCCGTTTGGCCCGACTATGCAGTTGAAGCCCTTGCTGAAGTTAAGGCTCGCGTGCTTGAACGACTTGAAGTTATGAATGGTTATCCTATCGAGATACAGCATTAATCCACCAGGGTCGCGCTGGTTATTATCTAGGCGTATGTTCCTTATTTATAGCTTTTGATTTAGCGGATTTAAGGCGTCGGGATCGAAGGCGGGTTTAATTCGTAAAACTTCCTCGCTAGGAAATCAGAGTTAGCAGTTGTCCAGTCATGATTCTCATCAAGTAACCTCTCGGATTCTTCTAGAATCTTACTCGATTCCACAGGGTCACTTGTGATATACCCTTCAATAAATCCTTTTAGAGCATATGTTGATCTTTCTTGGTCTCTATCTTGAGCCGAGGCGATTCTCTCGGTCAACCACCAACCAATGCCGTTCAGGCCAGTTATGTCAAGAACACGAGCTCCCCAGAAGAATCTATGGATCTCCATAGCGGCTAGTCTTTCTTTGGTGAGGCTTCCGTCTGATTCCTGGAAGTATCCTAAACTGCTTGGTAGCGTATCAACCATATTACCAAATGCATCAACATTGCCGCCATGCAACCCCGAAACGTATTGTTCGCCTTCTTCGTAGTGTTCCTTCTGCTCACTGCCAAGCTTCATTATGTTATATTTCAAATCCCGGTGCATTAACTTCAATTGACTGCCCAAGGTTCTACCCATGTTTTCGTAATATTCTGCCTTGCTAACGCCCATATAGCTGGCGATGCGATCGGCTATTTCCTTGTTCACATTAATAGATCTTACAAACGGTAGATAAGGGACGTTCCACTCTCTTATCAGAACGCCATAATCAACTTGTCTTAGTTTTGAATCCTGTGCTGTATAAAGCTTATGTGCGCTTGCTTTTGCGACATTGAGCTTTGAAAGGGATGTCGCCTCAACAGCCGCTGCGCCATATGCCAGCATATTTTGCGGATCGCCGCTATTGATGTTTATCGGGGCGGTTCTCACATTTTCTTTGCTGAGGGTAAAACCTTTCTGCTCAATCACCTTTGTCTTACCTGCCTCTTCCTTAATTACAAAAAAGACACGCTCACTCTCCCCCCCAAAGGCAATAGTAGGCTTCATCTTGCTTCGCTTTTCTTCGGGTAGCCAGCTTACATCGGTATAGTATATGCCCTCATCTGCATCCTCAAACACCAAAAGCGGCCTGCCTTGTCTCCCGTTGCCCAATAGATTTAGTGGCACCCCATAAAGTTGCATGTTTGCGGCTATGCTCCAGCGCAATGCATCATTATCTACTCTATCCGTTTTCTCTAGGATCTCAAATGCCTTTACCAATTCGCCAGACTGCATATACGTATTGAACTCCATCGTTGCGTCCTCCATGAGCCTATGTTCCTCTTTGTAAAATAGCCCAGCGTATCGCTCATAAGACGTACTTCCCATTAGAGTAAGCGTTGCCTCCCCAAAAAGTTTTGATCCGTCAAACTTATCTCCGAGGAGCTCGCCAAGTAGATGAGATGAGATAGGTGTGCCGAGCGTCTTTTTTTCAAATCCCGTATCTACGGCATGAGTCAACTTGTCTTCATTTACATCAGTGAGCAGAAGGCTCAGCGCAAAACCATACCTCTTGCCCTTTAATGAATTGAAATCAAGAGCGGTAATCCCGTGTTTGAGGTAATCTTTAAC
This sequence comes from Microcaldota archaeon, assembly GCA_021806185.1. The sequence goes on from JAJZXZ010000012.1 coordinate 9,826, forward strand.
TATCTCTTCATAGTTAGGTATATAATCCTGTGCGATTTCGGGCAAGTGATTTCTCACCATGTGTGTCTTGAAGAAATCTATAACCTGCCGGTCCACATTTTTAAGGGCATTAAGATTAGCGATTACTTGCTCTCGCTGATAATACATCTCCCGCAATGAGATAGAGAATCCGAATTCTCTTGCTGGCCCGAAAGGGATCTTTTTAATCTCTTCTACATCGCGGACAACATAATGAAAATCAAAAGCAGTTCTTTTTTCGCCGTCTTTAGGCAGTACAGATATTACATTTATGATAGTATCTGCG
>JAJZXZ010000013.1 GCA_021806185.1 Microcaldota archaeon
TTTGGCCCTTTCCTCGTTTATCTCTATGCCGGTGCTCCTTATGTGGCTTATTAGAGAGCCCTTGCTTGCAAAGCTGCCTCCCTTCACAAGCCGATAAAACCTCTTGAACGTCTTATTGTCTATGCTACTGTCGCTTTTGAGCGCGCTCAGCACCCTCCTCTGGCCCCTTACCCTTTTCTTGTAGTCGACGCTCAGCCTTGCCTTTATGGTGCCTCTTCTGCTGCCAGGTCCCCTCCTCCTGCCCATCATCTTTTTAGCCCTCACGGCTCTCGCCCTGAAGCTTATGTTGCTCTTCTCCTGTATCGCATAGATCTTGCCGCTGCTTATCATCGCCCTGACATCATCCGCTGTAAGCGCCTTCTTCGCATCCGCTACCGCGTCCGGCTTTATCCTCACCTTGCTCTCGCCCCTGCCGAGCTCACGTGCCGCTATCCTCTTCGTAAGGCTTATGCTCATTTCATACCACTGTTTACTATCCTTATATCGTTGCCTGCGGCTTTGACTATCTGTGCGCGTTTCCTCTTCGACACGCCATGCGCTATCGCCACTTCGTAGTTCTGCGCGCCTCTCGCAAGCGTAAGCTCATCCACGTTGTGCACAACGATAAGCCTCTTCCCAGACGCGCGCACGCCCCTTATGCCTTCCGGGTTCCTGTAGCCTATGTTCGGCTCCGCGCCCATGAAGCTCTTCTTTATGCGCTTCTTGTTGTCGATGCCGCGCTGCTTGCGCCATCTCTCAGGCACGCGCTTCCTGCTCCTTGCGCCAAAGTTCGGCACGTTGAATTTCGGATGCCTCCTCTTCATCGTCATGACAATCATTCCTCTATCGCGTAGTATATCCCGTCCTGGAAGACGCGCTCGTCCCGGTGCCTTATCTTGCAGGCCTTCCTTATGTTCGCCGCGGTCTGCGTCACGTCATCGAGCATCGTGCCGTATATCCGTAGCTCCTGCCCCTTAATCTCTGTTTTCGTGTTGCCGGCTATCTTCGCCGTTCTCGGGGACCTCTCACCAGCAACATTCTTTATCAGCACCACGCCGTCCTTGACCTCTGATGTGAGGGGGAAGTGCGCGTGCAGCGCCTGCATGCGGATCTCGAAGTACTTCGCAACGCCCGCCATATCGTTGGATATCTCCTTTGCGAGCGATTGCACTGAGACCTCGGCCTTCTTCTTGAGCCCCTTGGATTCCGTAGCCTTTATCGTTATCTCCCCCTGGCCTGAAGAGACGTTGAGCAGCGAGCCGTTGAATCTCCTCCTGTTCTCCCCCAGGCTGCCCTTGACGGATATCACATCCCCGTCTACGTTCACAGTTATGCCATCCGGTATCTTGAGCGTTATCATGCGATCACTAATACACATATGCGAGCAGACGGCCGCCAACGCCATCCGCCTTTGCCTCCCTGTTCGTCATCACGCCTTTTGGCGTCGAGATTATCAGTATGCCGAAATCCCTGCTAGGTATGTACCTCGCTTCGTATTTCTGTATGTCGTTCTTGCCTATCGAGTATCTTGGCTTCACTACGCCTATGCTGTTTATCTTGTTTGCAAGCGAGATCCTGAGCCTGCGCGCGTGCCTCTCCTTGAACTCCTCGAAGCCGTTTATGTATGACTCCTTTTTCATCACTTCCATGACCGCCTTGACCAGCCTGGTCGAGTCCACCACACACTCGGCGCGCCCGATCCGCTCGTTCGTTTTTATCGTGTTTATAGCGTCAGAGAATCTGTCCATGATATCACCCGTATTTCTTGAAACCAAGGCCCGGCGCGCTCTCGCGGAAGCACCTCCTGCATATGTATAGGTTGTGCGACCTTATCAGCGCCCTGGCGCCGCCGCAGACCCTGCACTTCCTCGCGCCCTTGCCCCTGTATTTTTCCTCATTCCTTACCTGCATGATCATGACACCTCTACTCCGAACTCCCTCTTCACGTACTCCTTTATGAGATCCCTGTCAACCGCGCCGTGCTTTGCCGGAAGCCTCGACGCCATGCGCTTCCTGAGGCGTACCCTGGCGCCCCTCCTGTTGAATGCAACGTTCACGTTCATCCCCAGCATGCCTATTGCCGGGTCGTACTTGATTCCGCGTATGTCTATGTACTCCTTTATGCCGAAGCTCAGCGAGTTCTGCGTGACCGATGACTCTTTTATGCGGTTGTCCACTGCGTCAAAAAGCCTCTTGAGTAAATCCGTAGATTTCTTGCCTCGTAGCGTCACGAAAGCGCCGATAACCTGGCCTTTTGTTATCTTGAATGCCGGGGCCCTCCTCTTTGATATCTCCTCCGAAGGCTTCATGCCAGTCATCAGCTCAAGCAGCCGCTTTGCGGCTTCCGCGTGCCTCTCCTCGCTGCCGGTCCCTATGTTAACCACTACCTTGTTTATCCTTATCGACTGCATAGGGTTCACGGTTGTTTGCTGGGCCATCCTACTCAACTACCATTATGTTTCTTACGAGGGTGTCGAAGCTGCTCCCCCCTTCCTCTACGGTCACGTACGCTTTTGACGTGGCTGTGCCCTTGTGGATCTCCTTCACCCTGCCCTTTGCGCCTACGTGCACCCCGTCTATGACCATGCAGCTGCAGCCCTCCCCAAGCTTGAGCACCTTCTTCACCGAGTTGTCGTCGCCCAGCAGCACGGAATCGTTGGCATTTATCTCTTTGCTCTCTTTAACAACGGTGCCGTCATGAAGCCTAATCATCGCCGAGCCCCCTCCTGCCTTGTACTTCTGCACCACCTTGCACAGCCTGTCTGCCGTGCCCTTGGATTCCTTTATAGATACCTTGCCCAGCTCGTTTATGCCTATGCTGTAGCTGGTTTTCGACGGTAAAACGAGTATGGTATCGCTCAAGCCTACTGGATAGGCAGGGTCCCTCACAGGCTTCCCGTTCACATGGATCTCCTTTCTCTTTATCATTCTTGATGCGTCGTGGCTGCTTGCCGATATCCCCGCTTTTGTAGCGAATGCAACAAGCGGTATGCTCCTGCTGAGCGAATGCCTGCCAGGCGAAGGCTTTGCGGCGTATGCGCTCTCCTTCCTGTGGACTCCGTAGTATTTTGGAGCGGTGAGGCTTTTCATGTGCCTGCTGTTTCCTTTGTTAGCCATCATACCGCCTCGTTCGTCACGTTGGCAGTTTCCTGCCGCTTCTCCTCTGCAGGCTTCTCTTTCGGCGCCTGCTTCATCTTCAGTGCCGCCGCCCTGCGCTTGTCAGAGAGGTTCAGGTCTGTTATGTAGACGTTGCTGCTGCTGACCCCGACGTTGAACTCCTTGCCCTTCGAATTCTTCTTCTTAAGCGAATCTATGAATATCCTGCCGCTCCTCAGGCTCACCGCGACCACCTTTCCCGTAGCGCCGCGCTTTGCGCCGCTCATCACTTTAACGGTATCGCCTTTTGCTACCTGGATCGCCCGCCTCTTGACCCCCATCTTGTTCCACAGCGACTTGTCTATGTGCACGTGCAGGAAGTGCTGCCGCACATGCATAGGCGCGTTGAAGCGCGCGTACCTCTGGTATCTTGGCTTGCTGCCGGTCATCATACCACCCTGGATGCTATGCCGGCAAGCTTTATGTAGCGCTCGACGACCTCGCGCGCCATCGCGCCCTTGACCTCTGTGCCCACCGGCAGGTCCGATTCGGTTATAAGTATGCCGGCGTTGTCCTCGAACCTCACCCTCATGCCGTTGGACCTCCGCATCGGCTGCTTCTGCCGTATTATCACGACCCGGACCTTCTTCTTTATGTACTGCGGCGAGCCGCTCTTTACGCTGCACATCACTATGTCGCCTATGCCCGATGCAGCAAGCCTGCCTTTCCTGCCCGCCTTGCCCACCTTGTTTATTATCATCAGGGTCTTCGCTCCGCTGTTGTCTGCGCAGGTCAGCACGGAGCTCGGTATGAGACTCTTCGATACTTTTGAGGATATGCCCTTCATGACTTCGCCTTGCTTATTATTTTTGTGACCACAAACGACTTGGTCTTGCTCAGTCTCCTGGTCCCTGCGATCTGCACCGTGTCTCCGATACCGGCGTTTATGCACTCCGGGTTGTACGCCGGTATCCTCGAGGTGTTCCTGAGGGACCTCTCGTATTTCTTAAGGAACGTTGTGTAGGTATTCTCTATTATCACGGTCTTGTGGGCGCGGTCGCTGACCACTACCCCCTCCATCTGGTAGCCGTGCGTCTTCAACCTGCCATGCACAGGGCATTTTGGGTCTTTGCATTCCAAACGATCACTTTTCACATGCGCCTCCGCTTGTAGAATCGGTAGCTTTTCTCTAGGCGCTCGTGGGGCCGGAAGTTTATCTCCCTGCCGTCCACGATGAACCTACTTTTGCCGTAAACAAATTTAAAGGTTGATGCCAGCTTCGGCACCACCCTTCTTCCAGAAGGAGTATCGATGACAAGAGTATTCTTCGTCTCGTTTACCACAATTCCTTTTATTCCTTTTCTGGACTTGTCCCGGCTTCTTGCCACCTCAACCTTGAGGCCGATTAGCTCATGTAGGACTATATTCCTATTATTGTAATTGTAATTCGGCATATAAAAACCTTGCCATCCGTCCCAGAAGCAGCTACTTTACGATGATCCTATCAGAGACGCTGGTTATCCTGTCTATCTCGTAGCGTATCACGTTGCCGTAGTCTGTCTTGACCATCATAAGGCCCCTCTTCGCGTCAACTGCGGACACCTTGCCGACATACGCCCCGATGTCGTTGATCACCTGCTTGTCCTTCATCCGCGTCCTCCTTATCGCATGGCTCCTCAGCGCAAGGCTCAGCCTGGATACGAGGTAGCCGAAGATTATCGCTATGGTGCTGAAGAGCAGGAACTGCCAGAAGTATACCTGGCCGACTATCCACGCGGCCATGAGGTAGACTATCGCGATCGTCACTATGCCGTAGCCCATGTACGTACCCTGCGTTATCGCCCTATATCTCATCCTCCTGTTCTCAGAGTCGAGCACCTTGCCTATTATGTACAGCACCAAGCCGACCGGGAAGAGGATCAGGAAGCCCTGCACCGCAGATGCTACTATCGTGAGGGGGTTGTGGGTCGTTGCGAGCGCTCCAGTGTACGCACCATACCCCACTATGAGGCTGAGCACGAAGAAGACTATTGAGCTGGCGAAGAAAACGAAGCTCAGGCGCTCTATGCTGAAGCCCAGTCCTTTGAAGGAGCTGACCAACGAGTCTTCAACGCCGAAGCCCTTCGCGAGCAGGTATATGCCTATAAGCGCTGCGGGGAGCTGCCAGCCGAAGTTGAAGTAATAGCTTATTGCGAAAAGGAGTATGAGCACGGCGGGTATGCCGAAGACTATCCTGGCGTAGTGCGGCTCCTTGAGCTTCTCGAAAACCGTGAAATATGCGCCCTCGACATCCTCGGCCTGCTTCATCCTGACAAGGTCCACGCTATTGACGTTAAGCCTTGTCTTGAGCATAGGAAGAACTCTCATGTCGCTCATTCCGTCTGTCACAAGCACACATGAATCTGGCTTGAACCTGTCTATGACCATGTCGAGCTGCCTCGCGACCGCGCTGTCTGCGATGTACCCCTCCTTCTCGGCGCCGGTCACCGTTGCCACAGATACGGAGTGCCCCTTTTTCTTCAGCTCCTCGTACTTCCTGACGGCCTCGAACATCGTGTTCGCGTCAGGGTCCTGCGGGTCGGCCATCGCCAGCTTAGCCGCTGCGCTCAGGTTCGCCTCCTTGCCTATCACCGGCCCAGCTATCCTCGCCTTCCTGTAGAGGTCATTGTCTATGTCAACAGCGAGCACGAGCAGGCGTTCGGCCACGTTTCCCCTATAGGATTGCGACGGAATAGCATAAAAACCTTTATATACCTGTGGGTATTGCGGAATACAACATTTGCAGCAGCCATCACAACCCATTTATTCTTTGGTTTAGAACAATTCGTACCCGGTAGTTATTATGGCGCAGCAGCGCGGCAAGCAAAAGAGCATAAACCCTGAGGTCAGGCGCCTGGGCGCAGGCGCAGCCCGCACGGCCAGCTTCGTAATGATAGGCAAGTTCTCGTCCATAATCTTCCTCGGCCTCGCTTTTATAGTCATAGCCAGGCTGCTGGGCCCGAGCGAGTACGGGATATACACGCTAGCTCTGGCGGTCGCAGGCTTCACCGGGGCGATAGGCAACCTCGGCGTCGGCACAGCGCTGAACAAGTTCATACCGCAGCACCTGTATAGGAAGGATACCGTGGCCATAGAGGACATACTCGCCAATTCGTTCTTCATAACCCTCGTAATGGGGGTCGTGATAGCGGTCATAACCGCAGCGCTAAGCGGTGTCATAGCTGCAGACGTGTTCCATAACCCATCATATGCGCTGGTGATAGAGATAGCCGCGATATCAATAATAGCATCGATGCTCTTCAGCACGTCGTATTCCGCCTTGCTAGGTTTCAACAAGGGAATATACATAGCGGCTATAAACACCACGCAGGCTGTGCTGCAGTCTACGCTTGGGGTGGCGCTGGTGCTCCTAGGGTTCGGCCCTGCCGGGCCGATAATCGGTATGATAGTCGGTTATACAGCTGCGTTCCTCTACTCCCTCTACCTGATATACCGGAAGCACGGCCTGCGCATGCTGGTGAGGCCCTCAGGGCGGTCCATAAAAAGGCTCTTCAGCTTCTCCGTACCTATAGGGGTTTCTGGCGCGACACTGAGCATATCATCCAACCTTGCCTTCATAGCGGTGGGGGCGTTCGCTACAGCCGCAGTGGTCGGGAACCTGGGAGTGGCGTCAAAGGTCAACTCGCTGATAGACATCGTGTCAGGCTCGATAAGCGTGTCGCTGCTGACGATGTACTCCGCGACGCTGGTAAGCGGGGTAAAGTCGAAGATAAGCAAGCTCTACAACCACACAATATACTATTCGTTCGTATTCCTCGCGCCGATGCTGCTCTTCGTCTTCGTGCTGGCCACGCCGTTCTCGTACGTCGCATTCAGCGCCAAATACTCGCTCGCCCCACTGTTCATAGCTGTAATGGCGATAGGCGCCCTGATAGCGCTAGCCGGGCAGTACGCCAATACGCTGCTCACCAGCGCGAACAGGGTGCGCGACGTGCTGAAGTACAGCGTGATAGTGTCAGCCGTCACCCTGGTGCTTATACCAGTGCTCATCCCGACGTTCAAGGGCATAGGCCTTGTGCTACTGCTGTACATAATAGCTCCGATCCTCACCAATGTGCTTTTCATAAGGAGGAGCTCACAGCTCTTCAAGCTCAACTTCAAGGCAGGGAAGCTTTACAGGATACTTGCCGCCAATGTCATCACGATGCTGCTCGTCGTGCCGCTCATATTCCTGTGGGGCGGCAATTACATACCATTGCTGATAACCGCAGCTATAGAGATAATCGCGGTATACCCTGTGATACTAGGGGTGATCAAAGGCGTGGACCGCAGGGACGTAATCGTCATGGCGGCGATGACCGAGGGCATACCAGTTGTAAGCAGGATAATAGGCTGGCTGCTCTCGTATGCCGGCAGGTTCGTTAGCTAGGCGCTCTCTCCGCCGCGCGCTTTACGAACTCCATGAACAGCGGGGCCGGCCTTTCCAGCCTGGATTTGAGCTCAGGGTGCGCCTGGGTACCGATGCCGAAGCCGTCGCCCCATTCCACTATCTCCACAATGTGGTTGTCCGGGGTCGTGCCGCTTATCACCATCCCTTTCCTCTCAAGTAGATTCCTGTACCTGTTGTTGACCTCGTAGCGGTGCCTATGCCTTTCGCTTATCGTTGCCTTCCGGTATGCGGAATACGCATGCGTCCCTCTCCTGAGCTTCGCTGTCCACGCGCCCAGCCTCATGCTGCCTCCCTTCTCCTTCAGGTCGCGCTGCGTCTCCATCATATCTATGACCTTGTATCTGGCTTTGCTGTCGAATTCGGAAGAGTTGGCGCCGCTCAGGCCGCACACATCTCTCGCATACTCTATGACCATCACCTGCATGCCGAGGCATATGCCAAGGTATGGGATGCCGCGCTCGCGCGCGAACCTCGCAGCGTTGACCATGCCCTCTACGCCCCTCGAGCCGAAGCCTCCAGGTACGAGTATCCCGTCTGCGCCTTCAAGGGCGCCTGTGCCACCATTCTCCAACGCGGTAGATTCAACCCAATCTATCTTGAGGGCAACCCCGTTCTTCGCAGCAGAGTGGATCAGCGCCTCCTTTACGCTAACGTATGAGTCCCTAAGGTCGGTGTACTTCCCGACGATAGCTATGTTCACCGGCCTTTTCGGCGATGATATGCTGTCGACTAATCCTTTCCATTTCGCAAGCTTGCGCCTGTCGAGCCTCCTGCCACCCAGCCCAAGGTCCCCGATAAGCAGTCTGTCAAAGCCCTGCTTTATCAGGTGCGCCGGCAAGTGGTAAACGGTGCCCCTGTCGGAATCGTCTATCACGCGCTCCTTCCTTATGCTGCTGTACAGCGCTATCTTCTCCCTCGCCTTCCCGCTGAGCGGCTCCTCGCTCCTGCATAGTATGAAGTCCGGGCGTATCCCGAGCTGCATAAGCGACCTCACCCCTATCTGCGCTGGCTTCGTCTTCTGCTCTCCGACAGCGTCTATCTTCGGCACGTATGTCAAGTTTATGAACACCACGTCGTTGTTCAGCGATAGCTGCCTCATCGCCTCTATGAAGTAGCTGTTCTCTATATCCCCGACCGTGCCGCCAACCTCTATTACAAGGACATCTGGCCGCTCGCTCCTCGCAATCCCCTTTATTGTGTCAAGTATCTCGTTTGTCAGGTGCGGTATTATCTGCACGTCCTCTCCGAGGTAGTCACCCCTGCGCTCCTTCGCTATCACCCTGCTGAAGAGCTTTCCGCCAGTTATTGAGAGCTTCTTGGTCAGGTCTGTATTGGAGAACCTCTCATACATCCCGAAATCCATGTCCACCTCGCCCTTGTCATCGAGTACGAAGACCTCCCCGTGCCTGTATGGGTTCATGGTCCCGCAGTCGTAGTTCAGGTAGCCATCGAACTTTATCGGGAGAGCCCTGCAATTGTAGAAACTTAGTATCTTCAGTATTGAGGAGGTGACTCCGCCCTTGCCCAGGCCGCTCAGCAGGGAACCGAGGATAACGATGTATTTCGTCTGCACATAACCTTTATGCACAACAGATTAAAAAGCCTTTTTGCAAATCCGATATCGTTGCGCATGAATGATTCGATGGCAGGTTCGGTGAGGGCTTTTGTCGCTGTCGACATAGACCCGGAGGTAAGGAAAAGGGCATCCGCGCTCATTTCCGGGATGGATTGCAGCGCCATAAGGCCGGTGAGCGAGGACCAGATTCATGTGACGCTCCTGTTTATGGGGCGGATCCGCGGCGCGGCTACAAAGGCTATCTCGGATGCGATGTCGCAGCTTGATGAGAAGCCGTTCGGCGTATCCATGCACGGCATAGGCGCGTTCCGCGGCGGCGAGATACGCGTAATATATGCAAAGATAACCGACGGTTATGATGAGCGGATGCGCATCCACTCGTGCCTCAAGGAGAGCGCGGACCGCATCGGCATAAAGACCGATGGGAGGGAATTCGCCGCGCATGCGACTATAGCGAGGGTCAAAAACCCCAGCGACGACGACATCGACTA
>JAJZXZ010000014.1 GCA_021806185.1 Microcaldota archaeon
TCGGCCTTCTCCAGCTTCTTGCTAGGGTTGAATGTCCAGATGAAACCCTTCTTAGTCTCAAGCACCATCCCACGCTTCTCCATGTAGTCAAGCGCAAGGTTCAGGGTCGAGCGCATTACACCAGTCCGCAATCTAGCCAGTATCTGGTTCCTGCTAACTGGGTTATTGGCCTTCTTCACTACTTCCTCTATAGCCAGTATGGTCTTAAGCGTAGGATAATGGACGACTTCCTTTTGTATTTGCATTATGTAACACCTAATAAATATATGCCCTAATAGATATATAAGTCTTTCTACACATTTGGAAGTCTCTCTACATGAACTTGGCAATCCAAAGCTTTATAAATTTACGTTAATAATAATTAACGTAGAATATAATATAGGTTATGTAATCATGACAAAGCTTGAGGATGCGCTTCGTAGCTTTAATCCCTGGTGGGAAAAGAAGTTTTCATTGGTTTATCACGAGCGAGAGGTGTATAGGGAAATTCAAGCGTACCTAAAATTGCCGATGATGATAGCATTATCAGGCCTCAGGCGAGTAGGGAAGAGTACTATCATGTTTAAAATTGTCGAAGATTATATCGCTAAAGGAATGGAACCTGCCAGGGTGCTCTATTTTTCTTTTGATGACTTCAGGGATGCAGAGCCCAGCGAAATAATCCGGGAATATGCAAAGCTAAACAGGTTGGATATAAATGAAGGAAAATACCTTTTCCTCTTTGACGAAGTGCAGAAGCTTGCCGATTGGCAAAACAAGATCAAAGTAATATACGATATCTACAAGGGCAGGATAAAAATAATACTCTCCGGATCAGAGTCATTGTTTTTGAAAAGGCGTACAAAAGAGAGCCTTGCCGGCAGGATATTCCTATTCAATGTATGCCAATTGTCCTTCAAGGAGTTTATTGAGTTTAAGGATAAGAAAGCAATCCTAGAGCGGCCTAGGCTGCATCGTGAAGAGCTTTTACGGCTGTTTGAAGAATATATGCAGACGCAAGGCTTCCCAGAATTGGTCGGCGTCAGAGACAAAGAGATGATTAGGAAATATGTGAAAGAGGGGATAATAGATAAGATCATATACAAGGATATCCCCCAGCTCTTTAAGATAGGGGATATGAGCATCCTGGAATCATTAATCAACCTGCTCATTGACGAACCTGGCCAACTAATTGAGCTCTCCAAACTCGCAGCCGAGCTGAAGACCACGCGCCAGACGCTGTCGAATTATATCTCATATCTTGAAGAATCGCAACTACTAAGAAAACTTTATAACTACTCCAAAAATCGCAGAAAAACGGAGAGGAAGCTCAAGAAATACTATCCAACGGTGATAGCGGCAGACCTTCCGTTTAGCCCTGACAGCGCTTCGCGGTCCCATGCGTTTGAATGGCTGATTGTGAACCAGACCCGGGCAGAATTCTTCTGGCGCGATGCGTACAAGAACGAGGTTGATATAGTACTTGGTAAAAAAGCACCAATGCCTATTGAAATAAAATATGGTAAAATATCAACAGAAGGGCTTTCTGCATTCATGCGCAAATTCAAAACTGACAAAGCAACCATTGTTTCATATGACAAGGAGGAAGTTATAAAGGTGAAGGAGGGGGATATAAAAGTAATCCCTGCCTACTACCTTCTTTTGGAAATAGGAACACTGGCTGGCCGTATATAGGATTTTGTACACTCCACTTGCAAACCCGATTTACTACACCGCTGCAGTGGGCAAAAGCTTATAAATATGATTGGCTATTCATATATCATGGCAAGAGGGGGCTGGGTTATAGGCGCGATGCGTCTCGTTTTTAGCTCGAAGGCGTACTTTGCAGCGTTTATTGTCATAGCTGTACTCTCCTTCTTTGGCTATTCATACCTGCTATCCACCTCGTCGCTGAACATTGCAATCCCAAAGATAGCCTTTGGGCTGAATGCCTACTCGCTGGTCGTATCGGCATCGATAAGCGTGCTTCTCGCGCTCTCCTTGGTGATCAACGCATTCGCTTTCGCAAATAGGGCAACGCCGAGCGGAAAAGCCGGTTTGGGCGCCGTTTTGGCGATAATCCCGAGCAGCCTTTGCTGCACTGCGGTTATACCGACTATATTGGCCGCGTTCGGCGCATCCACCAGCACCATAATAGGGATAACAGGCAAGCTCCAGGGCCCATTCGCCACTTACGAAGCGCTGTTCATCGCAGCATCTATAGCCATTCTTTTGTTCAGCTTTTTGTTCGTCTCAAGGAATATTGCGAAATGCTGCATGGTGAATAAATGAAAAAGAAGATAGTGTTCGGGGTCTCTGCGGCTGTCGTTGTGCTTGTCGTAGCAGCATTGCTGTTTATCAGCTCCAACCACAGCAGCGGCAATGCAATATCACAGAACATCACCATAGGATCGCTAGCTCCTGATTACGGCTTCCTCCTAAGCAACGGCTCGTATATGAATCTATCTGCATACAGAGGGCATCCTGTAGTCCTCTGGTTCGTAGCGACATGGTGCTCCACCTGCGCGCAGGGGAATGAGCTACTGAACCAGCAGCAGAACTACCAGTTTTTTAAGCAGCGCGGGATTAAGATCATAGAATTGGAGATGTACAGGGACCTGGGCTATTCTGGGCCGTCGATAGCGAACTTTGTGGGCTCATATGCGCCAAATGCATACTCCAATGGCGCAATAGTCTCCGGGCTAGCAGGCTACAACATGACTGCGGCATACAACCCGAAGGGCTACCTGGACATATATTATCTTATATCGGCGAACGGCACTGTGGTGTATATAAATGGAGAGCCGGCGTCAACCCTCGGGCAGCTTGAAGCCGCCATAAACAGCTCTTTGTAGTGATTTGATGGACAAACTAGAATTCAAGGCATTCTTCCATGCGATAGGCGACTACAACAGGTTCAGCATATTGAGTTCGCTGGCAAAACGCGACCTTAGCGTGGGCGAAATAGTGGTGGCGACAGGGATCGAGCAGAGCAATGTTTCCCACCACATGCATTGCCTGTTGAATTGCGGGTTCGTCAGCGTTAGAAGGGATGGAAAGGAGCGCATCTACTCGCTTAACGAGGAGGTGAAACATGCGGTAAACGGCATAACGCGCCATGTAGACTCATACAAAAAGCGGATAATAGCCTGCGATATTGCAAATCGGGAGTACATCTCCACGGTGATAAGATAGAAGAGTTCGAATACGCAATATTGGGGCAGGGATCCGCCGCATTCGCCGCTGCGATAAAGGCGAATAGCCTTGGAATCAAAACCGTGATGATAGGCAGCGGCGCCACCAAAGGCGCGATACTTGGAGGCACCTGCATAAACGTTGGATGTGTGCCGAGCAAGAGGCTCATAACTGTTAGTACGTTTGTAGAAGAGCTCAGGAAACGGCGATATGCAGGTCTCGATTACACCATCGGTAAGACTGACTATGCGGAAATAGTCGAAGAGAAGGATAGGATCGTAGACAGCCTGAGAGCGGAGAAGTACAAAAGTGTGCTCGAGAGCATGGAAAACGTCGCTTTCATAGACGCGCCTGGTGCATTCATAGACGCGAACACCATTATGGCCGGAACTAGGGAGATAAGGTCGAGGCACGTACTGATAGCGACAGGTGCGCGGGCCTCTGTTCCTCAGATCAAGGGCATAGAAAAGGCCAGCTACCTCACAAACGAAGAGGCCTTGTCTATGGACACGCTCCCGGAATCCCTCATAGTTGTAGGCGGAAGGGCGCTGGGGCTGGAGTTCGCCCAGCTTTTCGCCGGGCTGGGCGTCAGGGTCACGCTGCTGCAGAGAAGCGATAGGATAATACCGAACTGGGAGCCTGAAGTAAGCAGCCACCTTGCGGAGTACCTGAAGGAGAGCGGAGTGGACATAGTAACAGGCGTGGCCCTATCGGAGGTAGGATCAAGGAATGGATTAAAGAGCATAACAGCGTTAACCGGTGGAAAAGAGGCGGTCTTCGAAGCAGAGGAGATACTTTTCGCTACAGGAAGGACCGCCAACACGGAAAGGCTGAACCTTGGTGCTGCTGGCGTCCAGCTGAACGAGAGAAAATTCGTCAAGGTTGACAGCACCCTGAGGACAACCGCTGCAAAAATATACGCAGCAGGTGACGTAACTGGAGAGCCTATGCTCGAGTCCCTCGCAGCAAAGGAGGGCAACGTTGCAACCTCCAACATTTTCGAGAAGGCTAACAAGGCAATGGATCTCAATGAGATACCGAGCGCGATATTCACGTATCCGGAGGCGGCCATGGTAGGAATGACAGAGGAGCAGGTGTTGGAAAATAAGATAAAATGCAGCTGCAGCCCACTGGAATTCAAGTTTGTGGCGAAAGCCGCGATAATCGGGGATACGAGGGGGCTGGTGAAAATAGTGGCAGACAGCAAGAGCAAGAAGATACTCGGGGTGCACATCCTTGCGCCGCACGCAGCGGACCTCATCCACGAAGGAGTGCTAGCGGTCAAATTCGGCTTGACAATAGACGACATAATAGACACTGTGCACGTCTTCCCGACGCTTAGCGAAGGGATGAAGCTTGCAGCCCTCGCTTTCTACGAGGATGTCTCAAAGCTCAGCTGCTGCACCGTATAGCCATCCCGGCTCCGCACGGCTCTCAAGCCTTTTAAAGCTATTTGCGATATAATATGGGTTAAAATGAAGGCATTAATTGCGCTTCTTGCCATGGCGATCATCGTGGTGCCCGCAAGCGCCGGAACCGTGACATTGTCAGGCGCGTGCGGCTCCAACCTGATAAACTCGTCAGCCAACTACACGACATTCACGCTCTCGAACCTCGGCAACCAGACTGCCACGCAGCTGCTGGTGGTGCCAAGGCTCGGAGGCGGCACGCCTGCAAACGCCAGCCAGTCGATAGCGTCGCTCGCCCCTGGCCAGAACACCACGATGACATTCCATTTCAGCAGCACCTCTGCGCCAGGCAGCTATGCCGGCAGCTATAGCGTGACATATACACAGGGGCCAGCCACGTTCTTCACGGTGTTCCCCTGCGTGCTCGACTTCGGAAAGGCCGCGGCAAGCCTGATCAGGATATACAACATAAGCTGGAGCGGCAGCTCGCTGAGCATGATGGTGATAAACCTGGGGCAGAGCCCAGTCTATGCGAATGTCACGGTGATACTGCCGCAGACGTTCAGCGCCTATCCGAAGAACACCACTGTCTACCTGAACGGTTCGTCCCCAAGCAGGGTCAGCTTTGCGGTATCGCATCCCTCTTCAAGCGGCGCCACATACGAGATAGCGGCAGCGGCATCGTACCTAAGCTCTGGCGTCCACTACGCGTCGCTGCAGCTCTACACGCTGGCGTTCCCGGCTCCTGGCAGCAGCACCCAGTCGGGGCTCCTGTCCTCGCCGTACGCTCCGTACATCCTTATCGTGGCGGTAATAGCGGTGCTTGTCGCCCTGATAATATTCGCAGCCATAAGGAAGAGGAGGAAGGCAAAGGAGCCTGAGAAGCGATAGATGATTTTTTGGCGAAGCCTTACGTTAGCATAGTGATACCCACATTGAACGAAGCCCAAAACATAAGATGGCTCATCCCGGCGATCAGGAGGGTGATGCACGGGTACGCTTATGAGATAATAGTCGTGGACGGCCGCTCTGACGACGGGACGGCGAGAGTGGCGAGGTCGCTAGGCTGCAGGGTCATATCCGGGGACCTGAAGAAGGGCGAAGCTCTGATAAAGGGATTCGCGGAATCGCGCGGCCGCATACTCATAGCGATGGACGCGGACCAGTCGCACAGGCCGAAGGAGCTGCGCCTCCTCATAGCCGGGATAGAGGCCGGCTACGACATGTGCACCGGGTCGAGGTTCATAACCGGGGGCGGCAGCGAGGACATCACCCCGTTCAGGATGTTCGGCAACAAGGTCTTCGTGGCGCTGGTCAACCTGCTATACGGGTCGCATTACACCGACATAGCCTACGGCTACAACGCCTTCACAAGGCGCACCATACGCAAGCTGAGGCTCACAGAGACGGGCTTCGGGATAGAGACAGACATGCATACGAAAGCCGCGAAGTACCGCCTCAAGGTGATAGAGATACCGAGCTTCGAGAAGAAAAGGAGATCAGGGGCGGGCAAGCTGAGGAGCTTCAGCGACGGGCTGCTGATCCTTAGGATAATGTTTAGGAACCTATCCGGTTAGGACGAGCCGTTCTTCAGCCCTGTAACGTAATCGAAGCCGTATGTCTTGTTCTCCTCAGTGAAAGTGGAGTTGACTATGCTCTTGAGCGTGAACGTCTGGTTAATCGTCGTGCAGTAGTTGTTAGGGGTATAGCACCAGTAGCCCCAGTCCACCACCAGGCAGCTGTACTCGCTTTTGTACGTGCCGTAAGACTGCGCATTGAGGTAGCCTATCTGGGCCGACGTCTTGCCGTTTATTATCATCAGCGTCGGGTCATAGCTGAATATAAGGCAGCTTGACGGCACTGCCGATATGCTGTTGTACACGAATCCTTCGTAGAACCTCGCGTCCGGGGCCTGAAGCACGTTGGCGGGCTTGACTCCCAGGAGCGGCGCCATTGCGTAGAGCGGGTAGAATATCGCGGCAAGCACGACCGCATAAGCTATCGCCCGCGCGGCCCTCGACCTGAATACCGATAGCACGCTCTTCCGCCTCACCTTTATCCCTTTCGTGAAAGACAACGACGCGAAGTAACCTCCAAGTATGCTGACCGGAGCCGCCATCTCCAGCATGAATCTCCAGTCGACGCCGTATAGCACGGATCCCGCATAGAACGAGAGATACATCATGAAGAAGGCGCCGAACCACACCACAACGGCAATCACCTCGCGCTTTTTCCTGAAGGCCATGGCGATGCCTCCGAGCACGGCGAAAAGAGTGTATATGAGCGGCTGCATCACGTAGTTGCTCTTGTAGTAGGCGTTAGTCCAGAACAGCACATTCGGGCAGAAGTTCGCCTCGATGCTCTTCAGGCCCAGCGTCTGGTTCGTTACTATCGCAGGTCCGGTCAGTACGCAGCTGTACGAGAGGTATGAGCTGGTGCCGACCCCGTAGTTGCCTGTCGTCAGCTGCGCGTATGTGTACACGGCCTCTGGGAGTATCGATACGGCAAAGAGCAGTATGACGACGAGGAACAACGGTTCGAGCAGGTTCCTCTTGAGTATCTTTATGTCTTTGCGCAGGTTCCCCGTGTCGAGGATGAGGAACATCACAAGCAGCACGGGCAGGTAGAGAAGGGCGTCTACCTTCATGTAGGAGACCAGCGCCGCGGATAGCAGCAGAGCGGCAAATGTCCAAAGGCTCTTCTTCCTCAGGAACACCAGCATGAAGAATATGGATATGAGGCCGAATGCTAGCATTGGCATGTCCGACGTGGTCGGCATGGCCCATACGAGGACCACGGGCGTCAGGCCCAGTATGAGCTCGGAGAAGAGCCCCGCTATGGGGTCCTTGAGGAGGACCGCACCCACCAGGAAAGCCATGAAGACCGCCACCGCAGTGACAGCGAGCAGAGTGTGGTAGGCTACTGCGAGCTGCACGCCGAAAAGGCCGAAGCTTATCGCGAGCAGGAACGACGTGCCAATCGGCTCATGGAATATCTGTCCCATTAGGCATGTGGTCGGTGTCCCGTAATTGCACATCCACGCCTGGCCGCTGTGCAGCAGGCTCACAGCGCCTGCCTGGTATATCACGTCATCGAAGAAAAGGAGCTGTGTCGGCTTCACTATCGCAAGCTCTGCGCCCAGGAATAACGCAACTATCGCAGCGGCCGCAAGCACATGCATCCACCTTATGCCGCTGCCCTTGAGCGCCGCGCGTATCTGCCTCCTGCCAAACGCGGCAGACACGACCGTGCCTACGAAAGCGACGAGTATCCCGATAGTGAAGAGGTACTCGTCTACGCCAGCTGCGTTGAAACTCAATTCATGCACCTGCCTTGTTCGTGACAAAAAGCCCGTTTATGAACATGTACTTTGTCTTCGTCGCCTTCATCGTCTCAAGCGCGTCCTGCGGGGTGCGCACTATCGGCAGCCCGTGTATGTTGAAGCTCGTGTTCAGGACAACGCCGTTGCCCGTATGCCTCTTCACGTGCTTGAGCAGGCTCATGTACAACGGATTCTCGGCGCCTACCATCTGCGGCCTAGCCGATCCATCGATGTGCATCGCTGCCCTGGTGAGCTCGCGCATCTCCTTCTTCACCATGTAGGCCATCGTCATGTACTTGTCCACGCCCTTGCCGTCGTATTCCAGTATCGAGCCGGCCTCTTCCTCCAGCATCGACGGCGCGAAAGGCTGGAACCACTCCCTTTTCTTGACCCTGACGTTCAGGCGCTCCTTCACCTCTTCCGACGAGCTCGGGGCGAGTATGCTCCTGTCTCCGAGAGCGCGCGGCCCGAACTCCATCCTTCCCTGGCACCAGAAGACGTAGTTGCCCTTGCTTATCAGCTCCGCAGCGTGCGACGCCTGCTCCGCCGCCGGCTCGCGCTGCACAGCCACGCTCCTCTCTCCCTTGAACGCGTGCTCGGTCTCGTTCTCATCGAACGAGTCTCCCAGGTATGCGGAGAATGCGTACTTCGACTTCCCGGTAAGCAGGTAATTCGTGTATAGCGCCGAGCCGAGCGCGATCCCGCCGTCGCCCATGTGCGGGAAGATGTACCAGCGCTTGAGCGCGTCAAGCCTCCTGACCATCATGTTCGCCTTGACGTTTGAGAATACGCCTCCTGCGAACGCGACGTCGTGCGCGTTGAACCTGTCTATCGAGTTGCTTACGAACTTGGTGAGTATGTTCTCGAAGAGCTGCTGCACGAAGTAGGAGAACTGCTCCCTCGGCGTCTTCCATGCGATCCTCTGCAGCATCCTGAACTGCTTAAGAGGCCCGTACCTAGCCCTGATTATTGTGCCTGTAGCGGAGAAGAAGTGCTTTAGCGCATTGTCCTCGAAATCGAACGGGTACGAGTAATCAGCCATCGCCATGAGCTTGCCCTCGTCCTCCATCTCGCGCATGCCGACTATGTTTGTCGCCTGCTCGTAGAATATCCCTAGCGAGTCCCTAGCCCCTATCGTTATGTGCCTGGCAAGCTTGCCGTCGTCAAAGGTGTTCACGGTGGCGGAGACTCCGTCGCCAAGCCCGTCGCACGTTATCACCAGCGGGTTGGCGAACGGGGATGTGAATGCCGCTGTTGCTGCATGGGCCGTGTGGTGCTCCACCACGTGCAGCTTGTAGTTCCTGAAGCCCATGTGGTTCAGCGACCTCGATATCACCGACCTGCTTATCGCCCCGCAGAGCGGCAGTATCCCAACCGTTGTCGTCATGTACTTGATGTCGTGCCTGAGCCCCTCGAAGCTGGGCTTCAGCATCTTTCTCCTCCTGAACTGGTAGTAGCTCTCCCTTATGCCCGGGAATACCCTCCATAGCGTTTTGGCGAACTCGGTTGTGGTGAATGCTATGTTTTCTATCTCGTGGGGCTTCACCCTCGCGTGGTCGAGCGCAGCCTGTATCGACCT